>JAKBSB010000132.1 GCA_021845155.1 Thermoplasmata archaeon | reverse complement strand
CCCAACAATCCTTCCTGTAAAGGAATCACCCTTTGTGAGGAATGGATCAAGTTTTGTCCCAACTGCGGCAAGTCCTCCGGGTTTGAGCGTCTTGTATGAGTTCTTTCCTGACATGAGGCTCACAACCTCAGTGGTGACATTTTCCCAGACCTGCTTATTTCCCTTGCCTGTCTGGATTCCAGGGGCGATCTCTATTTCGTCTCCTATCTGGATCATGCCTTCAACAAGAGAACCACCCAGCACACCTCCCTTCAGATCCTTTAACGGGGTTCCGGGCTTATTAACGTCAAATGATCTTGCAAGATACATCCTGGGATTCACAGCAGGATCAAAGACTGGAGTCTTTATATTCTGCTCTATGGCCTCCAGAAGAACGTCAAGGTTTGTGTTGTGGTAAGCACTCACTGGAATAATTGGAGCATCCTCTGCCACACTTCCCTTAAGGAATTTCTTAATCTCATTGTAGCTCTCGATTGCCCTTTCCCTTGTAATAAGATCGATTTTGTTCTGTACAACTATTATGTTCTTTATTCCCATTATATCCAGGGCAGTCAGATGCTCCCTTGTCTGGGGCTGCGGGCACTTTTCATTGGCGGCTATCACAAGCAGTGCGCCATTCATGATTGAAGATCCTGAGAGCATAGTCGCCATAAGGGTCTCATGCCCCGGCGCATCTACAAATGAGATAACTCTTGATAATTCGCAACTTTCTCCTTCTTTCTTGGAGGAGTAGTATTCCTCCCCGCTCTCATTCCTGCATTTGTAAACGGGGGTATCCGCATATCCCAGTTTTATTGATATGCCTCGTTTTATCTCCTCTGAATGTATGTCGGTCTTTGTACCGGTTATAGCTTTTGTGAGGGTACTTTTCCCATGGTCAACATGACCAACCATACCGATATTTACTGATGGCTGTGGCAACATCAATTGGCTTCCTTGGTTTCTTTCTCTTCCCCAAGGGCAGCTGGGCCGTACTGGATGACCTTGAGATTAATCTGCGAGATATCGGTTCCTATGATTGAACCCCTGAATGTCACCCTCTTCCTCAATCCTGCCTTGGATCTTCTTCCAATGCTGTATTTTCTCAGGATTCTTTTCTTTCCTGAAATCTGGAGGTCTGACTTCATGGGAAATCCGCTAATTGAACTCCCACCGGTAATCTTGAGCTTGTATCCCGGAAGTTCAAAGAAAATTCCGTCCACTTCGTCCCCTATCTTTCTTCCAACCAGAGAGCTCAAGCTTTCCGGACTAACGTCTTTCTTGTATGTTTTACCGCCTTTCGGGTCTGCTATAATTGCAACTGAGTTTGCCATATTTACACTTTCTCCACAATGATTTTGAATGTTCTCCACATTTTTTTGCGGGTCTTTCCCAATTAATTTCTTATTTATAAAATTATACTTGTGATCAGAAACTCCAGAATTTAACTTTCATTTAAGTTCCTCCAGCTTATCCCACCTGCTTTTCATGGCAAAGTATGACTGTTTGAGTCCCATGGATAATATTTTCTTGAAGTGTGTATTCCACAACCTGTGCCTGTTGTAATGGGACTTGAAGGTACAGCTCATACGGTTAGCTGCGGAATAGTGGATGACGACAGGGTTATTTCCAACTGCTCATCTTCATATGTTCCACCTAAAGGTGGCATACATCCAAGGGAAGCTGCGGACCACCATGCCGAGCACATTGTTCCGGTGATCGAGAAGGCACTGTCAGATTCGGGGCTTACAATGAAGGACATAGAACTCATAGCTTTCTCGCAGGGACCTGGTCTGGGGCCATGCCTCAGGGTGGTTGCAACTGCAGCCAGAACACTTTCTCTGAAATTCTCGATTCCCATCCAGGGAGTGAACCATCCACTTGGTCATGTTGAAATTGGGCGTAAACTGAGTAAGGCCAAAGATCCCATTATGCTCTATGTATCAGGAGGAAACACACAGGTTATAGCCCATCTTATGGGAAGGTACCGCGTGCTTGGTGAAACAACTGATATAGGACTTGGCAACATGCTTGACAAGTTTGCAAGGGAGAACGGAATTGCCTTTCCAGGTGGCCCAAGGATAGAAGACCTGGCTCTGAAAGGATCAAAACTCCTGGATATACCATATTCTGTGAAGGGCATGGAGACTTCATTTTCAGGCATACTGACTGCCGCACTTGCATTCCTGAAAAAGGGTGAAAGAATGGAGGATGTCTGCTACAGTATCCAGGAAGTTTCTTTTGCAATGATAACAGAGGTTCTCGAGAGAGCCCTTTATTATACAAATAAGAGGGAAATCCTGCTTGCAGGGGGAGTTGCCAGAAATCACAGGTTAAGGGCGATGGTGTCCTCAATGGCAAAAGAAGCTGGTATGAATGCCTATATGACCGATGAAAGGTACTGCATGGATAACGGGGCAATGATAGCACAGGCCGGGTTGCTCATGTATGAAAGCGGCATTAGGCAGAAAATTGAGGATACAGGAATAAACCCGAGGTTCAGGATTGATGAGGTTGAGGTCCCATGGATTGAAAGCAGCAGCGGTTTTTCATACAGCTATTCCGGTGCAGAATCAAAGATATATGAGACTGATTTCTTCGGAAGACCTGCATTGACAAAGGAGAGGATAATCAAGAGTTACAGAAACAGTGATCTTGACAGCAGGATAAGGACTGCAAGGCTTAAAAATGAAGGATCCATACTCAGGCGGATGAATGAGGTCGGGATTGATTCTCCAGTTCTTTATGATGTGAACCGGGAAGATCTTTCAATAACAATGGAAAAGCTTCAGGGGCCCACACTTGAAATGTACCTGAGGCAAAACGGAATGGACGAAAAGATAATGGCCAGTATGGGAGAATCGGTGGCTCAACTTCACTCCATGATGATTTCCCATGGTGACCTTACTCCCAACAACATAATGGTCATAGACGGAAAATTGTGCTTCATAGACCCGAGCATGGGATCGCTTTCTCCCGGAAACGAGGATTTTGCCAGCGACCTGTTCCTTATATCTGAAAGCCTTAAAGCACTTCATGACGTTAATGAAACCATGATCATGTCGTTCAGGGATGAATACTCAAGGCGGTCCAGAAATGGCCCTGAGATAATTGAAACATTGGAGAAAATGGAGAAAAGGAGAAGATACGTTTGATTAAGTTTGTAACCAGCAACAGGAACAAGTTCCAGGAAGTAAAGTATCTGATGGAAGCGGCCAGAATAGATGTTGAATGGCATGAAATGAAATATGAGGAGATCCAGGCTGACACGACCGAAGAGATCTCCAGGGACAGCTGCGCTAAAATAGCAGGAGGCCTGGATAGCAGGTTCTTTCTTGAGGATACCGGCCTTTATATTGATCCTCTCAACGGATTCCCCGGCCCATATTCCTCATATGTCCAGAGAACCATAGGCAACAAGGGGATATTGAGGCTTCTGCACAACAATGGAAGGGATGCAGCTTTCCTTACGGTGATCTCTTACTGGAACGGAAAAGAAATAGTCCAGTTTTCTGGTGAACTCAGGGGCAAGATCAGTTATACTGAGAGAGGAAACAACGGTTTCGGCTATGATCCTATTTTCATACCTGACGGATATGAAAAGTCTCTTGCGGAGATGACCGTGCCTGAGAAAAATGCCATATCTCACAGATCAATTGCAGTCTTGAAATTTATAGATTACCTCAGGAAAGAAGACGAATGAACCATGGCCATACCTGAAAAAATAGAAGCGAAAATCTGCTTTTTCCCAACATAAACAACATCTTGATACTGAACTCTGAAACTGTAATTGTATGCGAAAGATAAATAACTTGTTTTTATCTCATGCACAGAGGATAATAATGGCACTTCGCTTTAAGGATTTCCAGACTTACATATATATCATACTGATGGCAATTGGACTTGCACTGTTCGTAATAAGCTCAAACGATCTCATATTCGGGAATAAAGCACTTATAAACAACGGTATCACATTCAAGAGTGCCGGTCCATGGAACTACTGGATTTTTACGCTGGGGATAATAATGACCGGTCTTTTTGTTTACCTTTATGCAAAAACAATGAGCGATGTATCGAAATTCAGGCGTCTCATGGAAAGCGACAGCAAGTACAGTTTCATGAAAAATATGAAGGAGCTTGAGGCAATTTCCCAGCGCCTTGGAACAACATATAAGGAAAGGTTAACAGCAGCCAAGGAAAGATGGAAGATAAAATAACCCTGGAAAGGTTATTCCGAGAGTATTACTTTTACAAATTCCGGAAGCTGTGTTGCCCCTTTCAATACTGATTGATTGAAATATTTTCCAGTTTTTATATCTTTTCCGGATGGTTTCAGTTCGCTTTCTGATGACATTGTGAAAGACCAGAATCCACTTGGGTATGTTGGGATGAACGCAGTATATACAGTGCTATGCTTGAATACCGATCTTGCTGAATTGTAGGCCATCTTAAGTGCTTTGGGCTGGTAGAACGGTGACCCGGACTGGGCCACTACTATCCCTCCCGGACTGAGTCGTTCCCTTACATCCCTGTAGAAATCATGGCCGAAAAGGCCTTCTGCCGGGCCTTCCGGGTCAGTAGAATCAACAATAATCAGGTCAAATTTCTCGGGGGATGACTTCATGAATTTTATGCCGTCCTCTATCCTGAGGCTTACTTTGGGACTGTTGAATGATCCTGAGATCGG
>JAKBSB010000131.1 GCA_021845155.1 Thermoplasmata archaeon | reverse complement strand
GATCTCACCTCAATGAGGTCCCCGGAAACAGTATACTCTGCTGTTCCGTATTTTTGCGGTTCCGTAACCTCCATGAGGCAGAGGTGGTTTGAAGAAGGGTCGCTGGATGCTCTTTCGACAAAAATATTGAGAAAATCCTGGTCAAGTATGAGCCCATCACCTGCATTCAGGAAGAAAGGCTCTTCATCCATGATATTCGCGGCTCTTGCAACCGCATCGCCAAACCCTGCCCTGTTCTCCTGGTATACGAATTCAACATTGCTGAATTCTGAGGATATGTAATTTTCAGTAAAATTGTCACCAGGATCCAGGACCACTATGAACTGAGATAATCCAGAATTCATAAGGTGCGTTATTATACAGTCAATAATGGGTCTCAGGACAATTCTTCCATCACGGAGATCATAAACAGGAAGCATCTCCTTCCTGAACTTTCCGTCCAGCCCCGATCTTTTACCCATTCCGGCCGCAGTTATGATACACCTGGTCACAGATCCAGATTACCTGAAGGTTAATTATTTTCTTTATTCATTTCCAGAGTGCGAAATCAATATATCCACTCTGTTGGATTACTGGACATGGGTAAACCATCTCTGGACTTTTTTACCATGGACGATTTTGATCTGGAAGGGAAGACTGTATACCTCAGGCTGGACATAAACTCCCCGATAAACCCCATCACAAATGAGATAATAGGAGTCTCCAGGTTTCTTTCGCACACGGAGACAATCAGCATGCTCAGGCATTCAAAAGTTGTGCTTATCGGTCACCAGAGCAGGCCCGGAAAGGACGATTTCACCTCCATGGAGGATCATTCCAGACAGCTTCAGAGGATCATAGGAAGAAAGATCACCTTCGTGGATGAAATGTTTAGCTCCTCGGCCAGGAAGGCTATTTCATCAATGTCGGAAGGTGAGATAATAATGCTTGAAAATTCCCGCTTCTATTCCGAAGAGACCGATATTCCGGGGGAGGACATAGAAAGAATGGAACAGTCAAATATTGTGAGAAGGCTCGAACCCCTGTTTGACTATTTCGTGATAGACGCATTTCCCGCAATACACCGATCACAGACAAGCCTTGTGGGTTTTCACAGACTGAAGCCAAACATTGCAGGAAAGCTGGTGGAAAGGGAGGTAATTATGCTGGACAGGTTCCGTTTTGGCAGGGAAAATCCAAAGATTGCCGTTCTTGCCGGTTCAAAAATTGATGATTCCATAAAAGTTTCAAAAAGTTTCCTCGATTCAGGCACAGTCAACAGCATCCTAACGGGCGGTGTGGTCGGGAATGCTTTTCTCTGGGCCTCAGGAAAGGATATCGGAAAGAGGAACAGGGATTTCATAATAAAGAATAACAGGAATCATGAAAAACTGGTTGAAATATGCAGGGAGATACTGAAGGAACATTCCGGGAAGATAATCATGCCCAGGGATGCGGTTCTGAGTCCGTCCGGAAGGAGGGTGTCAATGAATGAGGACATACCTGACAATGAAACAATAGCTGACATAGGCCTGGATACAATTGCCCAGTATTCAGAGATCCTAGAATCGGCCGGTGCAATTTTCATGAACGGGCCAATGGGAATATATGAAATACCTGAGTATTCGGTTGGCACAAGGGAGGTTTTAACTGCACTTGCATCGTCAGATGCACTGAAGATTGCCGGAGGAGGGCACACCTTGAGTGCCCTGGAGCATCTTGGACTCATTAAGAGGGTGGATCACGCATCAACGGGAGGAGGTGCGCTCATAAGCTATTTATCCGGTGAGCCCATGCCAGTACTGGAAGCTCTCAGGGAGAGCAAGAGAATTTTCAAGGGTAAGGAAAATGGAAACTGAATCAAGAATTAATGTAACAGAGGAATTGAATTATATGAGATCACTTGTGGAGTCCATTGATGGACAGATCAATACTCTTCTAAGGGGTCTGGAGGAGCTGAGGAAAGCGCATATTGCCCTCAGTGACTCAGGTATGGCTGCATCAAAGGAAACCCGCGTTGCAATAGGGGCCGGTATTTTCATGGAAGCCACACTGAAACCCGACAGCAAACTTCTTGTTCCCATTGGTTCAGATGTATTCATACACGAAGATCCAGAGGCAGTGAAAGCCAGGCTGGAGGAGAACATGAAAGAGGTGGAGACATCAATTTCAGGTCTTAACGGCCAGAGGGCTGAAATTTCAAGGCGATACGACACAATTCTGGCGGCGGCTCAGAGTCAGGGTGGAGAAAACAGGGATGTTCGAGGGAATAAAAAATAAGTTCAGCAATCTCTTCAAGAAGTTGCCTGAAGGGACGGAAATAATCCGCAGGGATGAGGTGGAGAATACCATCACAAATATCCTGCTGGAGGCGGATGTTGACTACGATACAGCAGAAACCATTACGGAGAGACTGGACAGGAAAATTGTAAAATCTGGAAGAAAGATAGAGATGAGTCTTGTGAAGGAATACCTCAAGGAGACTATCAATGAGGTCATAAGTGAAGTTCCTCCGGCCCAGGACATTTTGAAAACAGAAAAAAAACCCTATGTCATACTTTTCCTGGGCATAAATGGCACAGGTAAGACGACAACCATATCCAAGGTTGCCAACTATCTACGCAAAAATGGCAAGAGAGTGGTCCTTGCAGCATCTGACACTTTCAGGGCAGGAGCAATAGACCAGATCTCAATACTCGGTTCGAATCTTGGGGTAAATGTAATAAAGCACACTGCAGGCAGCGATCCATCTTCCGTGGCTTTCGACGCCATAGAACACGCCAGGGCAAGAGACCTGGACTATGTACTGGTCGACAGTGCGGGCAGAATGCAGACAAACAGGAACCTAATTGACGAAATGAGGAAGATCAAGAGGGTGGCAAAACCGGATCTCACAGTTATGGTACTCGATTCAATGATCGGGCAGGATGCCTACAACCAGGCTGAAGTATTCATGAACGAGATCAAGTTCGATTCCGTTGTTCTGACAAAACTTGACACGGACGCCAGGGGTGGGGCTGTCCTGACAATTGTGCATCAACTGAAAAAACCGGTCCTTTTCCTGGGAACTGGCCAGGGTTTCGATGATCTGATCAAGTTTGATCCAGAATGGTACATCGAAAAAATAATACCCTGATCATTTCTGGTCAGGGGTTTCCTCAGACTGGTCTGCCGCCGTACCTATCCTGTTCACAACCTCAAGATTAAGGGGCTTGACCTCAAGCTTGATTCCAACTCTGGTGTTCAGGAGATCCAGGTTTCTCTTAATCTGTGAAAGAAAACGGTTATATTCCTCCAGTGCAGCCTTCATACTGGATTCCGAATCTCTTTCATTTTCCCGACCTGACTGCTGGACTGATTTCAACCTGTAGAACATGTAAATCCAGCCACATATGGCCACCAGTGAAATGGCAATGGCAATATCACTTAACAGCATTTCTGATCAAACATGCAAAGCTTTCCCCTTAATTCATTTTTTCCTTTTCCCAAGTACTCTTTCATAAGGGAAAAACACAACTGTGAAAATTCCTGCCAGGGAAAGCCCAAGATAGTCGTAGGCAAACCTTGGGACTTCATTATATTCCGGCCACTGACCATACAACCTCATGATATTGAGCTTGATGAGTCCAAACCACGGTATCTGCCCGAATGCAATGCCTTCCACCTGTGATGACTTTACAGGCGGGAATCCAAAAACCAACGGATCCTGATCGGCTGCCCTGTAAGCGTTCAGGCTGGGGACATAAATACCAAAATGCGCAAGGTTATAGTCGCCAACAGTTATGAAACCAGTCTCGTTTTCCATGCTTCCCAGGTAAACGACGAGATTCCTCGCCTTGTAGCCAACATCATCAATAAGAATGTAATTTTTTGTGATGTGTATCCAGGACTGTCCATCATAACCATCCACAACAGGGGTTCCGTTCTTCCACTGAAGATAAAATATCGCCCTGTGTATTATGGTGAGGCCATTGGGAGCATGGTACAGAATGACATCTCCGTATTCGCCATAGTTTTTGGAGAGATTTTCGGTTCTTCCCACTACATAGGTTATGACGTTTTTTACAGGGTTCTGAACCTTCTTAACGAGTACTATGTCTCCAGTGTTGATCACCCCAGGTGTCCACGTCGATCCATGTTCCATGCTTTCAGATTCTACCACTGAGAATGGAGGCCAGGTTCCAGAATAAAGTGTAAGAATGAGGATAATCAGCACAAAGGCCGCGACTGCATATATGTACCGATTCTTTCTTCCATTTTTAGGGGGCACTCTTCCTCCATGGCAACATATAAAATGTAATTTTCCATGCAATTTTTGAAAATACATGAAATTACATGGCATGAAAATACATTACCAAACGCAGAGGCTTTTGAAAATGTACCCATATGGCATTGTCAACGCCAAAAAGTATCAAAAGGTGAATTTCTATTGCCGATGGGCCGGTGCAACCAACACAGGGGCAGTGTGGAAGTTACTTCTCTGGAGACAGATACCTCCATAACCAACCTGCCCTTTGGCAGGAGATTAACTCATGGTGTGGAATTGGATCGACTGAGATCGATGAATCGGGAAGATCCTGAGCTCTGGCTGAGGAGGGGATGTCACACAGAATTAACTGGCTATTCCTTGGGAGAAAGCAGGTGAGGCGCCTGAAGCTGTAACCCGGCATTCCTTAAAATGGCGGGATGTAGAGGATAT
>JAKBSB010000130.1:2200-4684 GCA_021845155.1 Thermoplasmata archaeon | reverse complement strand
TGTCCTATCTCCAAAAGCTCATACATAATAATACGAGGTATACGCTTCTGTTTTTTGGGACGGCTTATGTTAATGCCCTGAGGTTGAATCTGGAGTTGATAACGGCATTCCATAACAGGGTTACCCAGTATGGAGAAATATATGCTAATATTACAAAATCATAGTGGTATTGGCAATGTCAGATGAAAGTCGACTACCATAGCTGACGCGGGAGGCTTTAACAACATGGAGAAAGACATGAAAGAAAAGCAGAAGTCAGTCGAGAGAGATGCATTCACACCTACGGGCGATTCACATCTACGTAGATCTGTGACTCTGTCTTTAAACAGAGAGGAAACTCTAAGTGATCAGATCATAAGACCTCCTTTTCTGACAACCACCATGTGGACCCACAGTCCCACAGGACTTGACTGGACCTGATGGTTTCCATTGTAAACATGAGTAATGAACCATTAATACCATTTGGGAAATCAATCATTGAAAAGGAGAAAAGAAGATGGACACTAACATAAAGAATGTAAAATTGATAGGATACTGGAAAGATGTGCAGTTAGGACGCCAATTCGCCCCCACACTGATTCATGAGGTCTCCCTGAATGAGATTAGATGAGTTAAAACGAGATCTCTCTTTCAGGGACGTGTTTTTCCTTTCCTTTGGAGGCATGTCACCTCTTCTGAGTCTCCTTACTTACGGGGCAGTGGCACTTGCCTATGGAGGATTGCTTTCACCTATCGTAATGCTGTTAGGTACTTTCCTCGTTCTTTTCAATGGACTGGTTGTTATGCGGCTGTCCAGGAGGTTCAGAACATCCGGCGGATATTATACATATGCATTCCAGGTCCTCACAGAAAGAGTGGGACTGAGCACCGGTTGGATGTACCTCTTTTATTCCATGCTCTTCGGACTTGCTTATGTGATTGGCGCAGCTTTTGTTGTTACAGTAATTTTTGGCTTTCCTTACCAGTTAACCCTGGTGGCAATAATTCTTCCCTCTATTACGTTCATATTAGTTGGCATAAAACCGTCAGCTAAATACGCCATTTATTCTGGCATAGCTGAAATCTCGATCATAATTGCCATTGTTTCAGTGTCGTTCGTTTTGACGAAAGGATCCTTGTATGTCCCCAATCCTGCAATATACCACATTTCAGCTGGTTCGCTCGCCCTAGGAATTCTATTCGCCATGGGCATACCAACAGGATATGGAGCTATTGCACCCCTGTCAGGTGAGGTCAAAGACCCTGAAAAGTCCGTGGGTCGGGCTGTTATTTCTGTAATCCTGGTAGGCGGCTTACTGGCTACACTGTTTCTTTACGGGATTTCAAATCTGCTTTTCCAGTTTGGCCTTACTGTTCCCGGAGCTGCCTCAGGTTTGCCAGTCCTCACTATTATTTCACATGATTTTTCATCCTATGGAAGATATTTTGTATTCGCACTGGCGATTGCGGCAATAAATGATGGCATTCTGGCACTACTTTCCTTTGGCATGGCCAGTTCCAGAACCATATTCAGGATGGGACTCAATAGAAGTTTTCCGTTTATTTTTTCCAGAAAATATCGTGATCAGCCCATTATTGCCAATATAGTGGTTTCGTGTTTCATCGTAATAATACCATTGATAATGACAAGTTTTCTGCCACTTGAAACATCGTTTATAATCCTGGGAACAATTGCATCACTTGCTGGATTGTTCATACACATTACTGCAGGATTTTCTCTTTTGAGAGTGGGCATACGCAAGGGCAGGAGACTGGTATTGCGTGGGTCAAAACATTTCTTGAACTTTGTTATGGATTATGATGAGGCTATTCTTGCCGGATTTGCTTCAGTATTAACCACAATTGAACTTATTTACTCCGCCTTCTCAACTTTGCTGATTTATCTAGTGGTATTCCTCGTCTGGATAGTATTTGGGTACATAATTGTGGATATCAGGGATGTGGTCTCAAAAACCCCTTATTCCACAAAGTCTCTCCGCGGGGAAAAATCCCTGGCTGAAAATTTTAAAGACCTTACGAGCCTGAAGATAAGATCTGCGCTTCCTGATGTTGTCATAAACATAGATTCTACTTTAAAGGAAGCAGTGGATAAATGCCTGAAACTGGATTCCCAGGGGGCAATTGTTCTGGATAGATATAAAAAACCAGTGGGAACATTCATACTTGGAGACATTTTGCTCCTCTCGGTGGAGGACATGGGGAGAATGCATGTCAGAGACATCAGGCTTGAGCGAATTGTTACGGTTAATAAGAATACTGGGGTCTCTGATATTATGAAATTATTCAAGGAGACAAATATCCCCATACTGTGTATTGTGGAAGATAATGGGAAGATCGCAGGAACAGTAAGAGAAAGAGAAGTTCTCATGGCACTGGCTGATGTTGCATCCTCTCCCAGCTAACGGGAGCTTCCCGTTTCAATGATCGGAGTTGCCCTTTAAAGGACAAACAGGGGTGCAATCGCCATAGGAGAAGACTAGATTA
>JAKBSB010000130.1:0-2190 GCA_021845155.1 Thermoplasmata archaeon | reverse complement strand
ATTCCTCCCTTCTGCCAGTAATCTTGCCTCCATGTATGCATATTTGAGTGTACCCGTCACCACACTTATCAACCCGGCTTTCTGTATATTAACTACCGCATTCAGATCCCTGTCGATAGTGAACGATGTACTACCCCTTTGGGCTTGGAGAGTTAATGTTTCAATGCATTTTCCAATGATTTTAATCTAATTTCAAGAATATTTTTTGTTATGTTTGACTGAGGTGCTTCATACTCAAAGGTGTGGAAAATTTCTGGGTAAACGTGTAATTCAACAAGTGACCCCTGCTGCATCATCCGCGTCGCAAAGTCCATAGCTTCATCTCTGAATACCTCTAGATTTCCAACTTCAATATAGGTTGGTGGCAAATTAGAAAGATTTTTCACCATGTATGGTGAAGCATAAGGAAAAAAGTCATCACTTTCAGGTTTATTTAGCAAAACTGATTGCCATGCAATGATATTAAATGTTCTCGGCCAGAATGGCCAATCTGAGTCAAATTTATAGCTAGAAGGAGTTATATTTCTATGATCCAACATGGGTGCGATAAGAAAAAGAGATTTGATCTTTGGACCATTAAGATCGCGTTCCTTAATAGCTAATGATGCGGCAAGACCTCCACCTGCACTCTCACCAATTACAACAACTTTATTTTTATCTATGTCAAATTTTGCATGATTTTTATTTATCCAAACGAGTCCTTCGTGACAATCTTCGACAGACTGCGACAGTGAATGTACAGGTGAAAGTCCATAATTTATGTCAACGATTATTGAATTTGTCCTCTTTGCTAGACTAAGCATCGTTTGTGAACCTCCTTGAACATCTCCTGACAGAAAACCTCCCCCATGTATATGGTAAACAACTGGAAGCAACGCATTTGATTCAGTGGGCTTATAGATTAGCATAGGCAAGTCACGGCTATGCGTTCTTATTGAAATTCTGATAACATCAATTTTCTGTTCTTTATTCTTATATTTTTCAGATAGTGATTCAATAGGTTGAAGACTATTGAGGTACTCTTTCAAAAAACTGATTTTATCATTTAATGAGGTTTTGGAGTCTATTATCCTTAGTACCTTACCAACGTCCTTTTGTCTCTCAACAGCTATTTTTTGGAAATCCGAAGGTAAATACTTAACCATTTTGTTCGACGTTTCCATGATGTTATAAATTTGTGCGATTTATTTCAATGTTTTGACAACTTCTGCTCTGTTAAACAAAGATCCTGATTCCCGCTCTTTTCATTGATCTTCTCCTCCAATTGCTACCTTTAGAGTCTTAATTTATCTCATTCACCACCTTCCCTGCCTTGTGGTTTATATAGTTATATATCTATCTTTGATATTTCCCTTTGATGTCTCCCAACCAGCCTGCATGATTTCTGTTCCCCTGCTAACACAGTTCTCCCCGAACCTCTCCTCTACGACAGAAAATATACCATCGGTTCCGGATTGTTAATGAGGATCTTAGGCTTCCCATAATGTCCATCCCGTCGATAGTGGATAACAGGTAGATAACTGAAGGAGCCCATAATCAGTCCTGGATTGAAGTTTTGGGCGGACGTCCACTCTTTCCCATTCCCTCGTCATGGGTGGCCAATGCTGTCTAAAAAACTAACTCTGTTCTGTGATACTTTATAACAGTAATGGCCTTGACTCTTTTCCGTTCTCAAAACATTGTGCAATGTAATGCACCTGTCGTGTTCGTGGCGTAGGCAGTCTCAGTCGGACCTGCTTCAGTGATCTCAGGTCAATCCCACCTCTGTATAGGTATTCATCCTTCATGGACTGCCAGGTGGCCGACGCACTCGCGGGGAACGGATCTCCGCACAGATCGATACCACACAGGGTTATGGCCAGTGAGGCCAGCCTGTTCCTGTCGTAGTTCCGATCACAGTTGCTGCATCTGGATATCTTCCACGCAGGGTGCTTTACCTTTTTACTGCATATGGGACACTCTGAGGATGTCCCTCGTGGATTCAAATTGCATTATGACAACAAATTACCAGCGTATATGGTATTGCTCATTAACTGTTAGACCCCTTTTTAGTTGCCCCTTTATCTATAATTTTAATATACTTCCTCAGAGAGGGGTTGGAAATCTCGTCTATTCCAAAATTCAAAAGTATGAAAGAAAACATTAGCAGGGATATCATTAGGCCAGGTGGGAGAATCCACCACCACATCC
>JAKBSB010000129.1 GCA_021845155.1 Thermoplasmata archaeon | reverse complement strand
ATAATAGAATGGAGGTTTTATTCGGAATTTATAGGATAAATTAACAAAATACTTATTAAATAATGTGGGATTAGCTTACGGTGATCAAAATATGGCAGTAACATTAGGACAGAAAGCCCCGGATTTTACAGTGAATTCTACACAGGGTCCAATTACCCTTTCGAACTATAAGGGAAAGTGGGTTCTCCTCTTTTCGCATCCCGCTGATTTCACACCAGTATGTACGACGGAGTTTATGGCCTTCAGCCAATCCTACGAGGATTTCAAGAAACTCGGAGTTGAACTTATAGGACTCAGCGTTGACAGCATTTATTCCCATATAGCTTGGCTTAAGGATATAAAAGAAAAATATGGAATAGAGGTCCCGTTTCCCGTCCTTGCAGATCTGGACAGGGAGGTTGCCACCCAGTTCAATCTTCTGGACCCAAAGGTTGGCACCACAGTAAGAGGAGTATTCATAATAGACCCAAACCAGGTTGTTAGATGGATGATTTACTACCCTGCCGAGACCGGAAGAAACATAAGGGAGATTCTGAGAGTGATAAAGGCACTTCAGTTTAACTGGAACAATAAACTCGCAACAGGGGCAAACTGGGAACCTGGAGATACTGGAATTGCCTCAGCGCCTGGAACCCTGAAAGACGCACTTTCACGGGAAAAGGAAGAGGGAGCCGAAAGATGGTACCTGAAGAGAGTTAAAGTATAAGCTGGTAAAATTGGTAGAATGCGCCATGTATAATGTGGTATTGGGTGATATCCACCCTTCCACAATATGTGTTGATATAGCAAAGCTTCCGGATTCCTTCCGTGATCTTCTGGAAGTTCTTATTTCGGACTATCCTGCAGAGAGCATGGCTGAATTTATAGAGAGCTATGCAAGGACTGATACCGTAATGCCTGATGACAAGACACTTGGATTTGTTGTGGTGAACAATAACAAGAAGGCAGTGGCTCTTTCTTTCAGCACACTCCCCATTGAAATAAGGGATAAAATCATGGATATATGTACCATGTACAGGAAGAAGTCGTTTGAAGTAGAAATCGACATAGGTTGATCCGTGTGGGATATTCTCTGCCTAAATCATATTTATCCGTTATTTTGCATATTTTAATTATAAAGTTTAAATAGACATTTTCAATTGTAGGCAGTATGATTGACGCACCCATTGAATGGGCAATTGTAATAGTGGTAATTTTGGTGCTCTTTGGCAGCACAAAGAAAATACCAGAATTTGCCAGGAATCTGGGTAGAGCAACAGGTGAATTCAAAAGAGGACAGGTTGAACTTGAAAACGAGCTCAGGAAATCTATGTCCCCAGACGCATCATCGGTAAAGCCTGCTGAGATAAACTACGGTGAGGCGGCAAAAAATCTGGGAATCGATACAGCAGGTAAGAATGAGGAACAGATCAAGACCGAGATCAGGGAAAAACTCAGCAATAACCAATGAGCGACGAGGAGCTTTTACCGCTACTCTTTAAAAATCTCGATGAACTTCGATATCGGGTCATTAGAATTTTTTATGTATTCGGTGCCGTTTTTATTTTTCTCATGATTTTCAGGATTCAGACCCTGGACCTGTTTGGTTTCAAATTTCCATTCATCTATCCGGACGTTTATAGAAACATGGGGAGCCAGTTCCTGGCCCTTGTTGAAAGCCATGTTTTACCCAAAGGAACTGAAATACTGGTTTTCAGGCCAACAGATGGAGTTGCTGCGGATCTTTACCTGACAATGTTTATGGCTCTAGCCATATCGATGCCATACACAGTATATCAGATATCAAGATTTTTGAACCCTGCCTTGAAGAAATCAGAGAGGGATATGATAAAATCACTTGTTATTCCTGCATCTGGACTTTTCGCAACCGGTGCATTCGTAGGGCTCTGGTTGATTGCCCCGGAACTGTTCATAATCTTCAACAGGTTCGACCTGGGACTGGGGGCAAGCACAACCATGGGCCTGATGAGTTTTGTATCCTTCCTTTTCATATATGTGTTAACCTTCGGGCTTGCCTTTGAACTTCCTGTGATAATGGTTGCAATCACAAGACTAGGTATTGTGAACTCCGACTACTGGAGGAGAAACTGGAGATATGCTGTAGTGGCGTCGCTGATATTTGGTATGATATTTTCACCGGGAGTGACCGGCTTCACCATGATTGTAATGTCAGTGCCAATGATGATACTCTATTTTGGTGGTTTTTATTTTGCAAGACGTTTTGAAAGACGCAGAAGTGAGCAGAACATGCAGGAAAATGATCTGTTATCCAACTGATGTAAAGATGACAGGGGATCTTAGTTTATTTGAAATAAGTCATTGGTATACTCCGTGAATACGATATTTTTATAATGAATTTCGGAAGGCATAGAGATCCTTAATCTTTATTTTTGAAGTATCATAAACGTCAAAAAAAAGACGGTCTACGGTGGATGATCTGCTTGAAGAACTTCTCATGGATTTATAAAATGAGAAGAGTTCTGGGTTGATCTCCTTTAGGAATCTGGCTGCCTCTCTGGAGAAATCTTTGTCCGGGATTACAGAGCTTACAATTCCCATGGCCTTTGCCTCAACTGCACTCATTATTTCACCTGAGATTATCCTGTTGTATGCCTGAGAAGGAAATCTGTCCATTATTTCCGGTATGATTCCAGTGAATGATGGAAGGCCGAATTTAAGATCCGGCATACCGAATCTTGAATGATCCGATGCGATTACCATATCGGTGGATAGTGCAAATTCAAGCCCCATCCCAAGGGCCAGGCCATCAACCACACTTATGACGGGTAAATTCAATGTCTGTAATGCCCTTGAAATGGAAAAACCAAGAGAGTATATGTTCTTAAGGAAACTGCGATCGTTAAGCCTGACACATGAACCGTTATATCCGACTGAGAATGCTCTTCTGCCCTCTCCCGTAAGAGCTACTACCCTGGTGGCCTCATCCTCCATTACGTCAGCCAGTGCGGTTAGGAGATCCTGCAGTACCTCTATGTCAATGGTATTGCCATCTGAATTGGAGATGGTTATCCATACAATGCCATTCTCATCCTTTCTTAAATCAACTTTACCTCTTCCGGAAATGTCCATTTTATGCTCCGCTTAATACATTGTCAGGTTGAACTCCCTGTCCTTTTCCTCATAGTCTTCCAGAGACTTTATTTTTAATAGGTCTGAGATGGTCTGCATGACATGACCGTATTTTGGGTCGTAAATCTCACGACCCATCCTGAGCCTCTTCAGATTCGGGTCATAGAATATCTGCTCTCCGTTCTTCTTCAGGCAGTGTATGCATTCGGCTGCTGATTCCTCGGTTTCCTTCAGCTCTGAAAAACATTCCTCAAAATTTCTGGCCATATAACATTAACCTCCAATTATTTATCATCGCATCTCTTTCCATCAAAGGAAGGGTACTTTATGTTGTACCTGTCAATTACAAGCTGGAGCATATAATACAGGGACTGGATGGTATCCTCACCGTAAAGACCTGAATTGTCGATATCGATTCCAGACGCTTCGACCCTGGACTTGAAGTCATCAAGGGAAATATCACCCTTGAGAAGTGACTTTAAATCCCCTAGAAAATCCATTTCCCTCATGTTCCTCTTTTCCCGTGTCAAGCGGTTCTCATACTCTATCTTTTGCATACTTCGGTCAAGCCTGGACATGGCATCATCCACATCCCCGAAGAGAAGGGCACTCTTAATGATTTCAAGATCAAGATTCACATTCATTATTCATCACCCAAATAATCCACCTGCCGTTGAAATGAGGACCGGAAACATTGCGTATAGAAGGCCAAGTGCAACCACTATTATTGCAGAGATTATGACAGGACTCTTTGTCCATGTTGTGAGATTGAAAGTCTCCTCTTCCAGGGGTTCCTTCCAGAACATCTGCTGTATTATTCTGAGATAGTAAAATACTGAGATTGCGCTGTTAAGGATTGCAATTATTGCCAGCCACCAGAGTTGCCCGGAGATAAGAGCTATAAACAGGTAATACTTGGCCATAAAGCCCCCTGTCAGTGGGATTCCTGCAAGTGCAAGAAGTATAATTGCAAAGCTTACTGCTGTTGCAGGGGATCTCTTTGCAAGTCCGGAGATATCTGATAATTCTATCTTTTCCTTTGAGATAACATTCATTGTTATGAATGCACCTCCCTTCATGAATATATATACCAGTGAGTAGAACATTCCTGCTGCGATTGCGAAATCAATAACCGATGTTCCAAGGCCACTGGTGGAAGAATAGGCAACTATGACAACTACAAGGATGAGATAACCTGCCTGCGCAATGCTTGAATATCCAAGAATCCTCTTGAGGTTTGTCTGTGAAAGAGCCGCAATGTTGCCGTAAGTCATTGTGAGTATTGCTATGATGACAAAGAAATAGTATACCGACTGAAGATCTGAGGAGAACCCCACCAGGAAAACTCTCAGAATTATCAGGAATGCAAGAATCTTTGTGCCGGAGGACAGGAATGCTGACACGGAATTTTCAGTCCCATCATACGTATCAAGTGCCCACTGGTGAAGTGGGAAAAGGGCCATTTTAAACCCAAAACCAATTATCAGGAAAGCCATGGCTATGAGAAATGCCTGTGAAGAATTGACATGGGTTATTCCCACAAGATTGAAAGTGGAAGTTGCCATGAAGAAAAATGATGCACCAAATATGATGAAAGCTGTTCCAACAGTTCCGGTGAAGAAATACTTGATTGAAGCTTCAAGTGTCCTCCTGTCTTTC
>JAKBSB010000128.1 GCA_021845155.1 Thermoplasmata archaeon | reverse complement strand
TTCCGGATATTTAAATTCAAATCCCATTTTTACAGCTTTCTCCGGAACTACCCTGGTACCTTTGCCGAGAATACTGGCCGATTCTCCCATAAGGAGTCGTATTATGAACACGGGGATTGGAAAACGTGAACCCTTTCCCATAACCTTTCCAAGAGAACTGGCAAAATCCTTCATGCGGGGAACATCGGGTGCAGATGCATTGAAAGGTCCAGTATACGCCGGGTTTTTCACGGCATTGACGATCAGCGAAACCTCGTCATATACATGAATCCATGGAAACCATTGAGTTCCTGGCCTGATTGGTCCCCCAATCCCCTTTTTGAAAACACCCACCAGTTGTGGAAGAGCCCCACACTCAGAGGTCAAGACAACAGAGGTTCTTATTGTGACAACCCTCACCCCAAGTGATTCAGCTTTCATTGCCTCCGCTTCCCATTTCGACACCATGTCTCCCCAGAAATCATTTCCGGGTTTTGATTCCTCTGTCATGGGTTCATCGGTAACCCGGTCATACCCATAAAAGCCCGAAGCAGACCCGTTCACAAGAACAGATGGCCTCTTCCCGCACCTCTCCATTGCTTCCACAATTAGTCTTGTGGATTCAACCCTGCTTGACACAATCTCCTTTTTATATTCGGAGGTCCATTTCTGGAATATCTGTGCTCCCGTTAAGTTTACCACACCATGAACCTCTTCTAGAATGGAACTGAGATCTGTCTTTTTGTTATGGTCAAATTCTATGAATGACTTAATTTCAGGGAAAACTGATTTTGCCCGTTCAGGATCCCTGGAACCAATTGTTATGCTGTAACCAGAATTTTCAAGTCCGGACACCACGGCCCTGCCTATGCATCCTGTGGCACCAAGGACAAGAACTTTTTTCCCTTCTATGTCAGTTGTTCCCATAACGTTGGCATTTATAAAGCAATATAAAAGGATTACTTCGTATCTGTCACGACCAATGACAAAAAGGAAAAATATATTGAAAGATTAAGACACCAATGCTTGTTAATGAATTTGACACAAAGCTTGACATGCAGGGGATCCTGACCCTTGATCTTGACATGGAACTTCTCAACGCTGCGAAGAAATTCAATGTTTATGCAGAGGGGAGCCTGTCACTTAACAATGGTGGAATAGAACTCTACGCTTACATTCCAACCCAGAAACCACTCTCCAGGGAAGCTGAAATTTTCATTTCCCGTTACCCGCATAATAAACTTGGAAACACCTATTCTCTGAAAACAGACAGTAACCAGTGCGGAGACCTTATGAAATTGAGGGATCTGCTGCTGATAAAATCAGTTATGGTTGATGATGTCTACTATTCTGGGGGACTGCTCCACATTATTTTCAGATTCCACAGTTCCCAGCTGAAAAAGGTATCCGATTTCATTTTGAGGGCAAAAAGGGAACTGCCAGATCTTGTACCTGAATACCTTGGCAGGAGCCCCGGCCTCGTAAAGATATTGAACCGCATAGACAGTCGCATTCCACTTTACTATATATCTCTGGACACCACACCTCCTGCCTCGGAGATCAATGGTGATAACAATCCAGTTGGCGTACCAACATGGACAAGAGAGATTGAATACCTATCCGGCGGAAAAATAGGGGCAATTTACTACCTCTCAGATTCAATAGAAGCAGATAATGACAGAGTGGATGTCATCTCCGCAAGAGATGGTGTGTTCAGGGTATTTTCAGCCAATCCCATTCTTGAATTTCTTTCGGAAAAGATGTCCCAGCTCCCAATTATGGCAGTGAGCAGATCCCAGAGATTTGAGAAAACGAGACTAAAAATGGATGTGATACTCCCAGAGGTCTATGCCTCCCCATACATCGATATCGTTTCTGAATCAATTGATGAGTTCCCAGACTGGGATATAACACTATCGGCCTCCTGCAGGTTCAGCTATGTTGAACAGTAAAAGATTCAGGGATGGTCAGGAGGGGGATTCCCACTGAATTGAAGCATTCGTAGGCAGAGAGAAACTGCAGGCGGCCCTTTTGGGAAAGAATAAAAAGATGGACACAATTTGGCGGCATGGACAGGACAAAAAAAGTACAGGTTCTCGTTTATTCCATGAATTCTGAACCGGAATTCCTTGTATTGAAAACAATACCAAGACCTGAGAGTTTCTGGCAGAATGTCACGGGTGCGGTTGAGGATGATGAAACCCTGGAAGATGCCGCATACAGGGAGTTGAAGGAAGAGACAGGCATAGACAGGGAAATGGTTCTTGAATTACGGAAGCTCTTCTCTTTCAGATACCGGGACGGAAGAGATATGGATGTTGAAGAGTCAGTTTTTTCAGCCGAGGTCAGGAAAGGCACTCCGGTGGACCTTTCAAAAAATGTCTACCCTGAGCATGAGACATTCAGGTGGTGTTCCGCCCCTGATGCAGATAAACTCATGAAATGGGAAACCAACTCGAGGGCAGTGAAGATGGTTATGGAAAATGTTAAAAAATAGTTTTTACGGTGCATTTATTCATTTTGTGAACTAACACAACGTATTTGTTATAGTTACTGTACCCTGACAACAGTAACGTTTTCCTTCGCTTCCCGTATATCCACTGATGTTCTGTATTTTTTACCATTTCTTGAAAATACAACATCCACTGTGTTTCCAAGTCCCGTGCTGGAGAGTTTCTCTATGAGGCTTCTCATTCCACTGATCCTGGCATTTCCCATGCTCAGAATTATATCTCCAGGCCTCAGGCCGGATTCGTATGCAGGTGACCACTGATCAACCCTTACAACCAGAACACCGCTTTTTATTGATGAACCACGCATCCTGATCTCATTCTCGTCAATGTCCACTCCAGATATGCCGAGCCAGGGTCTTACCACATATCCCTTTGAGATTATGTCCTCCATGACTCTTTTCACGGTGTTCACCGGTATGGAAAATCCCATTCCCTGTGCAAATGGTATCATTGCCGTGTTCACACCGATGACCTTTCCCTCTATATCTGCCAGTGGGCCTCCACTGTTTCCCGGATTAATCGCAGCATCAGTCTGTATGAGACCCTCGAAAATAAAATCGGCCCAAGGCATTGGCCTGTTCTTTGCACTTATGACACCAAGTGAAACTGTAGGACCTCCCGGTAAAGCCAGAGCATTTCCCACTGCAAGCACAAACTGACCTACCCTGAGTCTGTCTGAATCCCCCATTTCTGCTGGAACGAGACCTTTTGCGTTTATTTTCACAACTGCCACATCTGTCTGTGGATCCGATCCTAAAACCTCTCCGTCAAAGCTTTCACCTGAGTTCAGGATGACCTCCACGTTCTCTGCGCCCTCAATGACATGGTTATTTGTGATTACGTATCCATCAGCACTTGCAATGAAACCGGAACCTGAACCTTTCATTGGGGCGATACCGTATCTCATATCCCTTCTCAGTTTCAGGCTGTTTATGCTTACAACAGAATTCTGGATCTTTTCCACCGATTTTACAATACTTTCCTGAAGATCTTTCAATCCTTCCATATACTCACTTCCATTTTACCTGCCTCCATTTCCTGTGAAAGAGGCTTCAGATTTAGAATAACATCTAAGTTAATATATTGGAAAGTTTTAACGTGCTTACCAGGTGAAGTTGAATTGACTGAGTTAAAACTGATGCGTCTGAAGCCTCCAGCAAAGAACAGCGTGCTTCTGGAGAAATACGGGGAACTCATGAGGTTATGGACACTCCCCGTGACATATGCACTGGGAGAAAGGGATCATTCTGGGTTCAATGATCTGAAAAAAAGGATTGAGGGCATAAATTCCACCACACTTTCAAAAACTCTTGACCTCATGGAGAAAAATGGCCTGATTGACAGGGTAATAATACCTGAAAAACCGGTAAGGGTTAAATACAGCCTTACCGAGAAAGGGCTTGAATTCCACAGAATAATGATGGAACTCTCAGAATTTGTGGAAAACCTGTGTGCCGGACACGAATGATCTCACTGGATCCATTTAAGGATCTCTTCAGTCTTTCTCACACGCCCTATTCTTTTTAACACATATTCCACGGAATCCCTGTGTGATTCTTCAGAGAGATCTGACATTGCATCTTCCGGGAAAACCTGCTGGTAACCATATTCATAGGCAAACCTTGCTGTGCTTTCCACTCCGTATTTTGTGGCTATTCCGCAGAGCACAATTGTTTCAATTTTCCTTCTCCTCAGCTGCAGATCAAGGTCAGTGCCATAAAAAGCCCCCCATTGTTTCTTTGTGATTATGACATCATTCCCTGATCTTTCGAGTTCCGGGACGAATTCATGCCAGTCCTCAGGCATATCTCCTCTCCTCATCTGCCCGGAATCGTTAAGAGGGTGAAGTGAGGTATCAACATCGGAATAAACGTGAACAAGGAATACAGGCATGCTTTTTTCCCTGAATTTCCTGGCCAGACTTGCAGCGTTTCTTACAACCTCCCTGGTGTCGTACGGTTTTGTTGGCATTGATACTATACCCTTCTGCAGATCTATCACAATGAGTGCTGTTTTTTTATGGTCCAGAAATTCTGAAGTCATGCGATCATATTGGATTTTTATATATAAATTCAAAGGTCTGCCGGCGTACAACCCCCAATAATGTCCGGGAATTGTCCATTATCTCCACCCTATGCCCTGACAAAAATACATGAACCTCCGGATGGAAGGTTATGCCATATTTTTATAAACAGAGTTTTCTTTCTCTTCCTGGGCATGATGGGCCGGTATTTTACGGGGATACATTGCCATTGCTGTAAGAAGTACGAGTAGAATGCCTGTGTTTGGATCCGTGCCCAGTGGAGTGTATATTCCCCCGAAAAGTTCACCCGGTACCCAT
>JAKBSB010000127.1:2416-4867 GCA_021845155.1 Thermoplasmata archaeon | reverse complement strand
TACTAACAGGATATATTTCAACCGAGGAGGATCTTTCAAGTGAGCCCAACTCACTTAGCATTGCTTGGAGACGGTTTCTCGCGTCAATACCCGTTTTCCTGGAGTATTTGTCAAAAACAACAGCCGCCTCGCCAAGGTTGATCTCAGACAGGCAAATAACTGTCTCCCCTCGCTGGGCTTGATGGAAGTAGCTGTCAGCTAGGGTGCTGTTTTCCTCCTTAACGTACCTTTTGATCAGTATACTGGTATCAAGATAGACGTGAGATACGTTCATTTCGCATTTCCCTGACTTCTTTTTCTGAGTACACTCTACCAGTGAGATCAGGCCTGTTCCTCTCTACATCTTCCCCGCTCATGTATCCGCAATCGAGATTAAGCTCCTTGCACAGATCACTTAGGATCTCCGCTGTGGAAAGGGAACGAAGTGATTTTTCGATGTAGTCGCTGAGGGTCCTTCCTTTTTTCAATAGGGCCAGCTTTGCGTTGTCCACTACTGGTTTTTCTACCGATACAGTTATCTTGGTTTTAACCATCTAACCGTATATATGGTAAACCGTATTAAGTCTTTCCACCCATTTGGTTCTTAGCCGAGAACAGATTCGACAGCTATAAACAGGTCTGACATACTCCCACAGCTGAAGATTGTGAGGTTCTCACTTTTGCTTCGGTTTCGTCTTCATCCCTCACGGTCCAGTCGGTTTTTCGGGACCAATTACCGAGTCTTGAGGCCGCTCCAGTCCTGAACGTTGCCTCTTTAGGGATATCAGTGCTCCCTTTGCACACATTCAGAACGAATCACACGTGCATCACGCCGAGGTACCTCAATCCTTCAGAAATAATTTTGACTACATAAATAGCATATTTTCCATCCGGGTCGAGATCCGGATTAAAGATAGTGACATCAGCACAAATAGCGCCAGGTGCCAAAAAGTTAATCAATTCAGCAAGATGCTCACCTTCAAAGCCTCCTTCATCAGGGCTATCAACAGCAGGCATCACACTGGGATCCAGAACATCAAGATCAATATGAAGCCAATAGGGCGTGCTCCAGATTCTATTAGCGCACTCTCGATGCGTTTGCCACTTTCTATCACCCCATCTGCAATGGCGTTGCTAGCTGGAATCACTAGTCGAAGTTTCTCTGATACTTCTAAAAGGTGCTCGTCATTATCTCTACATCCACAGGGTACAATCTTTCTCGGCTCAAAATATGGACCTGTGCCATCTATATTGGATATTTCGGGATAAAGGAGTCCTACTAAGGCGGCTAAATCTTCGCCAGCTAAGCTCACACTCCCAAAGATTACCTGATCACGATTATTCTGGACAATCACAGTGCCCACACTTCGAAAGAGACCATGAGGTACCTGTCATCAAGACCATGGAGATTCCCCTTTGTATTTACCCCAACCCATGCTTCATGGCTTAACATCATAGAGATGTTTTTCAGCAAGATGGAACGATCCATGCTCAGGGGGATAAGAGTTGAATCAAAGAAAGAGCTTAAGGTTAGGATGATAGAATACATTCAGGACCTGAACAATGATTCAATCGTATTCATCTGGAACTGGAAAATAGACGAGATGCCTGGGGGCATAATGTCTTAATATTGCAATTATATTATGGAAATGCTATACTAGACATGTTGTAGGTTATGCCCGGGTGTCGACAAGGGACCAGGACCTGATATCCCAGGTTGAGAGAATCCGGAAATACATTCAAATTGTGGCCTTAATCCCGCCGTGGAATGAGCAATATTCCAAGAGAAGATGTCCGGAGTATCTAACCAGATACCCGAGAGTCCAGGATTCTCGAGCTGGCAGAACATGGCAAGATTGACCTGGTGATATGTACCAAGTTGGACAGATGGGGAAGTTCCCTCAAGGACCTCATAGATACCATGAACTTCCTGGAATCCCATAATTTGAGCATGGTATTCCTGGACCAGAACATCGATCTGAGAACACCGATGGGAAAGATGCTTTTCCAGATCCTCGGTGCGGTTGCCGAATTCGAACGTAACCTAATTGTTGAGAGGACCCAGGAAGGGAGAATGAGGGCAACGCTTCATGGAACTAGGTCAGGGAAACCCATGCTTGGCCCACTAAAAGAATTACCGGAAAAGGCCATAATTCAGAAATATAAGGAGGGTACGTCGATAAAGGCCCTTGCAGCGGATTCAAAGCTTCGCCAAACACCATAAGGAAAAGGTTGATAATGGCCAATGTGAGGATAAGAAGCTGGAAACAGGATAATACATAGAACGGGATTAGAGAAGTTTCAGAAATTCTTCTATGCTCAAGCCCGCCTGTTTGATTATTGCCCTTAAAAGTCCAGGGCCCAGCTCTCTGTGATTTGAAACCGTAATCTTCTTTCCGGATGGGTTTACAAGAGTAATGTGGCTTCCTGTTTGATGGTCGAAATTATAACCTATCCTGGAAAGAGCTTTTA
>JAKBSB010000127.1:0-2406 GCA_021845155.1 Thermoplasmata archaeon | reverse complement strand
TAGTATTACTTCCTCTCCAACATCTTCAGGAATGGGTTCATTATGCTTTTTAAGGGAACCTATATATGATTCTATGGCCTCCCTGGCATTCTCAAGAGCTTCACTTTTCGTTTTACCCTGGGTGAAACATCCTGGTAGTGCAGGGACACTAACAACATAGAATCCCGCCTCATCCCTTTCAAATATAACAGTATACTTCATCATATAACAATGCATAGCGAATGTATAAGGTTTTTTCCTGCAGGTTTCTCTTAATAGTATCTCGAATTTTGTATAAATAAAAGATCAGAATCTAGATCATAGATCATGAGAGAATTTACAACAATCCTCTACTTTCTGGGATCAAAAAGTGCTGTATGAACTAAAATTCTCATAAAACAGACAAAACAGATCACGTTTTTATAGGTATACAAGTTCGGCCATCTACTTACACATAATCAGAGGGAATTAAAATTCATGCTGATAAATAAAACCATGAATTTCATGTATTTCAGTATGTATTTATGCACATAATGACATAAAAAAAGACGATAAATTTGTTCATCGACAGTGAACTTGCAGACAGTGCCAGAGCTTATGGACTTAATCTTTCAACCTTCATGACCTCCTGCCTAAAAATCAGAAGGAAAAATCCAGCATTCCTTTTGCATGCAGAACCAGAAAAAAACAGAATGGACCGGTCGGGATTTGAACCCGAGGCCTCCTGCTTGCGAAGCAGGCGATCTACCGCTGATCTACCGGCCCCTGAAAAAGTGGCATTCAGTTGTAACTACTGGTTGTCAATGGGAATAATATACTTTTATATTTACATTGCATCCTAAGTGGTTATCATGGATGAAACCCTTGGAGGAAAGATTGAACCCAGAGAGTACCAGATTAACGTATTCAGAAAAGCAATAAAGGAAAACACTCTGGTTGTACTTCCCACCGGCATGGGTAAAACGGTAATCGCCGCAATGGTGGCCAATTTTGTAATAAATGAAAGGGATGAGAAGGTCCTTTTCCTCGCCCCAACAAAACCACTGGTTTCCCAGCACTATGAAACACTGAAGAAACTCCTTGGCATAGATGCACCTGTGATTGCAAAATTCACAGGAGAAGTGGACAACCAGGACAGGATGCTTGACTGGTCGGTTTCAAAGGTTGTTATTTCAACACCTCAGGTTGTTGTAAATGATATGAGATCTGGCATGATTGACTTTTCCAAGTATGGCCTTGTCATTTTTGACGAGGCACACAGGGCTTCTGGCAACTACGCTTATGTTGACATAGCAAGGGAATTCGTACAGTACAAAAAAAGACTCATACTGGGCCTCACGGCGAGCCCGGGAAGCAAGATGGAAAGGCTGGATGAGGTAACTGAGAACCTTTCAATTGAGAATGTCATAATCAAGAGCGAAAATGACAGTGATGTCCAGAAATACGTGAATCCCGTCAGGATAGATGCAAAAATCCTGGAACTCCCAGCTTCAGTTAAGGCAGCGAGACCTTTCATGGTAGAGATATATTCTGAAATACTTAAAAAAATCAGGGAAAGTGGAGTGTTCAAGAATGAGCCCATTAACAGGAGGACTATGGCTTCCAAGATACCAGAACTTGTGCGAAGGGCCAGGGAAGGCGAGAATAACCTGTTCGGCCTTATCCCTTATCTTTCTGGAGCAATAAGAATGGATTATGCTATTGAATACCTAGAGAGCCAGGGAACTGAAATTGCCATGGACTACATAAATGGCATAATGTCCAGTGAAGAGAAGACGCTCAGGCGCACGGCAGCCATGATAAAGAAGTCCCCTGCATTCGGGCAGCTTATGGATGAACTCCAGAAGTCTGCAGAGAAAGAACATTCGAACCCCAAAATGGATGCTATCCTTGATCTTTGCAACAGTTCACTGTCCGAAAATCCCAATTCGCGTATCATCGTCTTCACCCATTTCAGGAAAACTGCCGTTATACTGACCAGATTCCTCAAAGAAAAATCAATCCTTGCGAAACCCGTCAGGTTTGTTGGGCAGAGTTCAAAGGGAGAGGATGAGGGAATAAACCAGAAGAAGCAGGAAGAAATTATCCATGGATTCAGGGAAGGAGAATACAACGTTCTGGTCGCAACAAGCGTCGCCGAGGAGGGTCTTGATATCCCATCCACTGATCTCGTCATATTCTATGAGCCTGTCCCGTCTGAAATCAGGACTATCCAGCGAAGAGGAAGAACAGGTAGGCACCATTCAGGAAAGGTCATAATACTCATATACAAGGACAGCAGGGACAGCGCATATTACTATTCCAGCCTTAGAAAAGAGAATGCCATGCGTAAAAATATCAACCGTTTCGAATCAGAAAATTCCAAGGTTGAGGCAAAGAATGAACCCCCACCCATAAAAGAAGAAAAAAAGTTTTCAAGCCTGGACG
>JAKBSB010000126.1 GCA_021845155.1 Thermoplasmata archaeon | reverse complement strand
GAACCGTTGGATCTCATTTCTTCCACCCTTTCACCGGAATAAAATTCAGGTATTGCTATGACGGACTTAAGCCCGAACCTGTTTGCAAAATAGGAGATTGATGCACCGTAATTGCCGCAGGTTGCCAGGGATATTGTATCGTATCCCCCTTCCCTTGCCTTCAAGGCATGAAGCATAGATATCCTGTCTTTTTGGGTTCCTGTGAGACTCGCACCCTCGAATTTGATAAAAAGGCCGTTCATTTTCAAACGTTTTTCAAGGTTGTGCGCTCTAAAAAAAGGTGTGTTACCAGGAGGTTTTTCCTCTTCAGATATTTCTTCCATTTCATTTCACCCAGGTTTTTAACCTGGTATTATTTCCACTAAGCAATCATGACTATATAAATGTTTTTGATTAAAAGAATAATCCGAAATGTGCAGGAGGTCACGGATTTCAGCCAAGAAATAATTTTACATATAATTACATATTATTATAACTATATTTAGGTTTTTATATACTTATGATTTCCAGGTTTCTTTCATCTGAAATCTTCTTGAGCAGATCTCTTGCCTGCGCTTTTGTTCCCTTCTTGTCCATGATAAAACCTTTGCATCCCGGAGTTTTCTCAACTGCCTGCAGAATCATATCCTCGGTAATGGAATCAAGGGCATATTTTGGTATCATATGCCCCATGTTTATATTATTTTTAAGGAAGTATTCAGTTATTTTTGGCATATAGTGGCCTCCACCGACACCAACGAATGTGTCATATTCCCTGTCATCGCGATCAAATATGGCACCCCTGACTACCTCCAGGGCCTCCAGATCCTTCCACTGTTTGTCTGTTGTGCCGATCTCTATGTAATAATTCATCTTATTCAATAAAGGACCATGGTGTGTTGCCTCGAACGTTATCTCAAAATTGTCTCCCCTGAAGTTCTCCTTGAGATACCTGAGTGATGCTGACATCGCAACGGGATAAGATACTGTAAGTGTTCCTGGTTTCCCTCCCAGCAGTGCACCTGAGAAATTTCCCGTTGGATGAACTGTTATGGACTTTATATCAGCCTTTGATGAATGGCGTGACAAAAATATGATTCCCTTTGCCTCCATCCCGTTGTCGTTTAGAAACTGTTCAATATTGTCCAGATACAGGTGCCTTTCTTCAAAAACAGCAAGCATGAAGTCCCCATGGACCATTATTTTACCTGAATCTGACTGGGTGAATTTCTCTTTTTCAAGAATGTAGTCAAGCATTGATTTGCTTGCCTCATCCGATTTGGATGCGATTAAAAGGTCTGGCAGCATGGTACATTATCACTCTAAGATTTAAAAAAGAAAGTGTTGAATTGCTGTAAAATGAAAGGCCATGATTTGGACCATGCCTTATAAATGTGCAATTGCACCCTGATTATACACTTGTTTCTATCATGTCATGGTAAATATTATCGGCCTTCAACATGACCCTTTCCCTTCTTTCCACAATATTGGAAAACATTTTTTTCATGCTGCTGTCCTCCATATCTACAAGTATTGCTTCATACCTGGCATATGTGTCAGTTTCAGCCTTGGATATGTATAGGAGTATGCTCTGAAGGCTATTTGGATCAATATCCTCTGCATTTAGGAGGTGCCTTGTTGCCTGGATATCATAAAGTTTTCTCAATGTTTTATTTTCGTTATTTATAACATATTTTTTATTCAAGAAATTGTTAATATCATTTGAGAACTGGTCCCTGCTTTTTGCAAAGGCCTCAAGAAACATCCTTATGTTTGACAGGTTTGTACCAAGCATCAGATCACTGTACTTTTTTGCCCAGTTTTCCTCTTCAATGGCCAGTACCTCCAGTTTTGACCTGAGTGATTCCATGGATGCCATGAATTGACATATGAAAACATGGTAATAAGACATTTCCATTATGGGCCACTACCCTCCGGAATCAGGGTAAACAGTGTCTTTGCGCTTTGTGGAAACGTTTTGCTGGTGGATGGAAAGCAAATAATCCCAGTGTAAAGAATTTAAGGCGAATTAAAATACTGATCCGTATGGATTTAGATATTGGAAAAATAGAGGATAAACTCAAAAAGTACTGGGAAGATGAAAATATCTACCATTTCAGCATGAATCCTCTGGGAAGGGAGAAGAACTTCTCAATTGACACGCCGCCCCCAACAGTTTCTGGAAAGATGCACATGGGACACGCCTTTTCCTATCCACACCAGGATTTTATAGCAAGATACAAAAGAATGCGGGGGTACTCTGTGTTCTATCCGTGGGGATTCGATGACAATGGCCTCCCCACTGAACGATATACTGAAAAACTTATGGGAATAAGGGCTGAAAAAGTAAACCTGCAAGATTTCATAAAAGCATGCCAGGAGGCAAGTTCCAGATCTGAATCAGAACTGATGGCAACCTGGAGAAACCTTGGCATGAGTGCAGATTTTAAAAATCACTACACCACCATGTCCCGGGAATCCAGGAAGATATCACAAACGATGTTTCTGGACCTTCTGGATAAAAAGAGGGCATATCGTGAGGAGGCTCCAACAATAAGGTGCCCATCCTGCAGAACATCAATTTCCCAGATTGAACTCAAGGATGGAATAGTGTCAACCGATTTTGTCTACATAAAATTCGACCTGGCAGAGGGTGGGAACGTAGTAATTGCAACAACCAGGCCCGAAATGATCGGTGCATGCGTGGCTATTTTTGTCAACGGATCTGACGAGAGATACAAACATTTGCTGAATAAAAAGGCAATTGTTCCAATATATGGGTCTGAAGTCCCTGTTATGGCTGACGATGCAATTCAGGCAGACAAGGGAACCGGGGCTGAGATGATGTGCACGTTCGGTGACCAGAACGATCTTGCTTTGTGGAGAAAATACCAGCTTCCCTTGAAAATAGTTCTGGATAATGCAGGAAGGATGAATGAGGCGGCTGGAGAATTCAAAGGCATGATAATTCAGGAAGCAAGAAAAGCGGTAGTATCAAAACTTAAGGAAGAGGGCAGGGTTGAAAAAGTGGAAAGGATCAAGCATTCAGTAAACCTGCATGAAAGATGCGACACGCCCATAGAAATTGGGATAAGTACCCAGTGGTTTGTCAGGTATCTTGATATGAAGGATAAGTTCAGGGAAAGATCAGAACAGGTCAAATGGCTGCCCGAACATATGAAGATAAGGCTTGATAACTGGATTGACGGACTGAAATGGGACTGGTGCATTTCAAGGCAGAGGTTTTACGGTGTTCCGTTCCCGGTATGGTACTGCAGGAACTGTGAGAACATGGTTCTTGCAGATCCGGGAGAGCTGCCTGTGGATCCCAGGCTGGAGGAGAAAGGAAGAAAATGCCAAAGATGCGGATCCACTGACCTTGAACCCGAAAGGGATGTCATGGACACATGGGCAACATCGTCGCTTTCTCCCAGGCTTGCCCTTGTCCCTGCCGGATACTTTGATAGACTTTACCCCATGGATATAAGGTTCCAGGGTCATGACATCATATCAGTATGGGCATTCGTTACAATAGTAAGATCAGAAATCCATGACAACCTTGCTCCCTGGACAAGGATATTCATCAGCGGCAATGTTTATGACCCTCTTGGCCAGAAAATGAGCAAGAGCAAGGGCAACGTCCTCGAACCCGCCAATTTTATTGAACAATATGGTGCGGATGCCCTGAGGTTCTGGGCTTCAACTTCAGTTCCCGGAGACGATATAAAGATTAAGGAACAGGATTTTGTGAGAGGAAGAAGGACCGTGATCAAGCTGTTCAATGCATTCAAGCTCCTTGAACTGATAAGATCAGAAAGACCAGTGAAGAAGCTGGATCTCACCCCTTCAAATATGGCGAACGCGTGGATACTGGCAAAACTTAAAGGTGTTGTGAAAGAAGTCACGGATCTAATGGATCAGTACCTCTTCTCCAGAGCAAGGACTCAACTGGACAATTTCTTCTGGAACACATTCTGCGACAATTACCTTGAGATCATAAAGGGATATGGCAATACTGGTACCGATACCGCACTGCTGGACGAGACAGTATCAGTTTCATATCATGTTTTCCTGGATATTCTGAGAATGTACGCACCCATAATGCCATTCATAACTGATGAAATATATCTTTCATACCCTGATCACGGAAAGAGCATACACGTAGATACCTGGCCTTCCATCCCTGACACTTTGGACTTTCCGGAAGCTGAAGAAAAGATGGATTATATAATTGAGGTCATAGGAAAGATCAGAAACCTGAAAACAGGAAACAAGATGTCCATGAACACGCCACTGGAAAAACTCCTCATCAAAGGGAATTCCGGAATCATAGAGGAAGGGAGAGAGATCATAATGAGGATGATGAAAATCGGCAGCATAATTTCCGGGGATTCTCCTGAAATTCTCGTTTCCATTGGTGAAAAGCAAGAACATAAATAACTTTTCATTTTATTCTTGGTGAAAGAGTATTTCATGATAAGACCTGACAAAAAATTGGTGAGGATAGGTTCAATAGTGCTTGTAGCGGCCATTATACTGCTGGGAAGCGGAATTGCACTCTACTTTTCAAATACAAGCTCCACACTTGATTTGACCGTTTCACCTGCATCACCCTACGTTATTTCACAGAAGAATGTTTCCTCAGGCACTGAATTGCAATATACAGTGACCCTGAATAGCGACCAGAATATTTCTGTCTATGTGCTTTCGCCAGAAGGAGTTGACTTTGGCCTTAAGACACTTAACACCTCTTCCACAGTATCAGGCATAGTTGTATCCAACTCATCAGGAAACTGGTCCCTGGTAATTTTTAATCATGGAAGCGGAAAAGCGACAGTTTCTGCAACTTTTTCAGATCTGACTTTCAGTATGCTCTTCCTTATTGTATTTGGCAGATC
>JAKBSB010000125.1 GCA_021845155.1 Thermoplasmata archaeon | reverse complement strand
GTATGAACTGGTTGAAATGCCCCTGAATGCACCGTTCGAAACCAGTTTCGGAAGGCAGTTCAACAGATGCGCCCTTATTTTCAGGCTGGAAGCCGGTGGAATTACTGCATATTCAGAAAGTGTAACGGACACAGATCCATTCTACAGCTATGAGAACAATTTCACTGCACTGGAGATAATCAGTAAGTATCTATCACCACATATTACAAAGCTTCCTGAACCGGCTGAGTTCATGAAACAGGTTAGTTATGTAAAGGGACACAATATGGCAAAAGCAGCCATGGAGATGCTTCTCTGGGACTATCATTCCAGAAAGAAAAATATGCCGCTGAATCAATATCTTGGGAAATCTAAAGGGAAAGCAGAGGTTGGTATATCACTGGGTATGGATCCCATACAGGAAATCATATCACGGATATCAGATGCGCTGGATATGGGCTATAAGAGGATCAAGGTCAAGATCAAAAAGGGGAAGGAGCTGGGCATACTGGCCCCAATCAGGGACCATTATCCTGACATTTCCCTGACAGCCGATGCAAACTGCGACTATTCAATTAACGATGTGGACCTCCTTAAGAAGATCGACAGGTTTAACCTTCAGTACCTTGAACAGCCTCTTGGGCACGATGATCTCATCTATCACTCTAAACTCGCAAAGTTAATGGCGACCCCAATCTGTCTGGACGAATCAATAACTGACGTTGAAAAGGCCAGGAAGGCATTTGAAATCGAGGCAGGAGAGGTTATAAACATAAAACCCGGTCGTGTAGGAGGACTGACGAATTCTATCGCAATTTCGGAAGTGGTGAAGGAAAATGGAGGGCACTGCTGGGTTGGAGGGATGCTGGAAACTGGTATTGGCAGGGCATTCAATGTTGCCATGGCTGCACACACCAATGTAGATTACGCTGGAGACACATCTCCCAACTCAAAATATTTCAAAAAGGATATAGTGACCAATCCATTTACAATGCAAGATGGCTTCATAAATGTAAATGGAGGAAGTGGAACGGGTGTTGATGTGGACGCAGACTCACTCTCCGGCTACAGAATATCCCGTGGAATAATAAAAGAATGGGATTAGATAATTTTTGATGAATGATCAGGAAAGAACTGACCTTCATGGAGGAGATGGTGTAATGCTATCTCCCGTGATTAATCCCATTTCAATTTAAGGTCCCTGGCAGCCTTTACTTCATCAATACGTCTAGAAGCCAGATTCAAGGGTCTCCTCTTAAGCTGTTCAACGTCTTCTTTCAGGGCATCCTCCATTATTCTCGCATATCTGTCCAGGTCATCTTTGCTTGCACTTTCAGTGGGTTCAATCATCATGTCCTCATGCACAATAAGAGGGAAATATACAGTTGGTGCGTGGACACCCTGATCTATTATGTACTTTCCAATGTCCAGTGCCCTCTTTCCTGTTTTCTCAGTGGACAGGACCAGTTCGTGTTTCTTCAGCGGATTAAAGGGTATGCTGAATGAGGTTGAAAGCCTCCTGGAAAGGTAGTTCGCATTGAGAACAGCCCTCTGGGTATTGTTCAACAACCCATCTGACCCATGGAATCTTATGAAGGCCCATGCCCTCAGCAGCATGTTGAAAGCACCATAATATGACGCCACCTTTCCAATAGTCTTGCTGGCTGAATAGTCAAGGTAGTACCTGCCATTCTCAAGTGATACCACCGGTACAGGCAGGTAATCCTTAAGATAAGCTTTCACTGCAACCGGTCCGGAACCGGGTCCACCTCCCCCATGGGGCGTAGCGAAGGTCTTGTGGAGATTGTAATGTACAATATCAAATCCCATTATGCCCGGTGAAGTGATCCCCACGATTGCATTGAAATTAGCGCCGTCGTAGTAAAGCAGCGCCCCGGATTTATGAACCATCTCCGAAATCTTAACTATGTTTCTGTCAAAAATTCCAAGTGTGTTTGGATTAGTGATCATGAATGCAGCGGTACGCTCTGAAAGGGCTGCCTCCAGTGCATCAAGATCAACCATACCGTTGCTGTCAGAAGGGACCTCAACCACATCAAAACCGGCCATGGCTGCAGAAGCGGGATTTGTACCATGCGCAGAATCCGGAATTATAATTTCCCTCCTCTTTTCTATCTCTCCAATATCCTCCAGATACTTTCTCACAATAAGTATGCCGACAAATTCACCCTGTGCCCCAGCAAGTGGCTGCAATGTAATGGCATCCATATCTGAAATATCCTTCAGGTACTCCTGAAGCTCATACATGATCTTAAGAGAGCCCTGTATTGATCCCTGATCCTGCAGGGGGTGTGTTTCACTGAAACCATCTATCTGAGAGATGCGATCTGCAAATTTGGGATTGAATTTCATGGTGCATGATCCAAGTGGGTATGTGCCGATATCTACGCTGAAGTTCATCTGGGAAAGTCTAGTATAGTGCCTGACAACATCAAACTCTGCAACGTCTGGGAGATCGATCTTCTTTCTCAAGAGTGATGCAGGTATGAGGTCTTCAATCTTATCCTGCACAGCAGGGACTTTGTAGTCTGTGCCGGAGTGAATATCCTTTATCAGAGGTTCGTCGTAAGATGCTTGATGGTACCCCATTATTCCACTTCCAGTGCAGATTTCAAAGCAGAAAAATCATCATCGTTATGCTTTTCCGTAACAGAGAAGAACGACGTGTTCCTAAACAGATCTGAAAGATTGGGCAGAATGCTGTCAAAGGGAATAGCTCCCTGAATATTCTTTTCAAGTAGACTCTTTCTGAGCTTCTCATTATCTATAGGCGCCTTTACAGGTAGATCTGAAAAATGCTTTCCGCTGAAAAGATCAGGGTTGTATCCCTCTACATGCCTGAAAGTTTCAATGAGTTTTTTCATGTTCGAAGCCGTTTTCAGTGCAACGTTTCGCAATCCTTTCTTTCCCAGTATGGAGAGGTATGTTGAGGCGGCAACCGCCATAAGTGCCTGGTTTGAGCATATGTTGCTCATTGCCTTTTCTCTTCTAATGTGCTGTTCTCTTGTCTGCAGCGTCATAACATATGCCTTTTTTCCATCCGAATCGACGCTTTCTCCTATGATCCTTCCAGGAGATTTCCGTATATGTTCCCTCTTGAACGACATTATTCCAAGAAGAGGTCCACCAAGATTTTTATGAACGCCGAGGGACTGCCCTTCAGCAACGGCTATATCTGAATCGTAGTCTCCTGGTGGTCTGATCACGCCAAGTGAAACTGGATCGACATAACTAATAATCATGCTTTTTCCAACAACCTCCCTTAAACTGGGCACATTCTCATCAAGAATTCCAAATCCGTTTGGGTTCTCACATATGACAGATGAAACATTTTCACCCACCTTTTTAGAGAGATCGTCAAGATCGGCAAATCCCGTTTCTTTCTCGTAGCCATAACTGATTAATTTCAACCCAAGGCCCCTTGTGTAGCTTTCAATCACCCTTAACTTACCCCGGTAAAGAGTTTCCGGAATCAGAACCTCAGTTTTACCATTTATCCGGTAAGCCATTCTTACCGCTTCTGCAAGGGCGCTATAACCGTCATACATGGATGCATTGGTAACATCCATTCCCATAAGATCAGACATGAGACTCTGATACTCGAATAGTGACTGAAGCATGCCCTGTGACATTTCTGGCTGGTATGGAGTATAGGATGTGAGGAATTCTGATCTCGATATTATGGAATCTACGCTGGAAGGGATTATTCTGTCGTAAATACCACACCCAAGAAATTTTCTGTAGCCTTCATACCTGTTCATGGCTGCAATATTTTTCGCCTCCTCCATAAGTTCATATTCACTGATCCCTGGCGGGACTCTAAGGCCTTTCTTTCTCATGGATGCAGGGACATCCGAAAACAGTTCATCCATAGATTTCATATTCATGGCTTGAAGCATGAAAGAACGTTCATCACTCATGATACCACGTTTGGGTTAATGACAGATTTCTTAATCTATGTTTGCAGTGAATTTTACTGGAAAAAATTATAACAGAACAGTCATACCATTGACCATGGCAGGAAGTGAGCTGGAAATCGCAAGGTCAATGGCATTCCCGACAATTGGGGTGGTATTGCTTGGAGGCATAACGGATCAGAACCAAAGGGTTCCAATGCACAATTCAGCAGGTATAACATACTCGGACAAAAGCCGATCAATAAGAACTGTTACGTCTCTTTATATTTCTGAAAAGAGAGAAGGATACTTCAATGGAAATAAGATAACTCCAGATAATAGTTATAGATCTCCATTCAGAATCATTGAAAAATATGAAAATAGGATATTTGACAGGCTCAAGATAGAAGGGAAAAACAGATTTCTGTGCTTTAAGTCAGAAAATCATGGAATCCTGAGTGGCAGTTCAGATTCGGGTGCAGCGGCTCTTGGAAAATGCATACAGTCAATTCTGGGAGACGAACTGGACATGGTACGATTTGAGAATGACCTCAGGTCAGTTTCGGAAAGCGTTGGGAGATCATTTTACGGAGGTCTAACTGTTACTGAAACAGACAGGAAAACTGCAGTGACAAAGACAATATCAGACTGGTCTGCTTTCAATGATTTTACAATTGTAGGCTGTCCCTTCCCGGAACCAAGAAAGCCATCTGACATCATTCATGAAAACATTGTTAAAAGCAGTGTTTACGAGGATAGGGTTAACACTGCAAAGGAAAGGGTTAAAGAACTGGAAAGGCTGGTAAAGGAAGGAAGAATAGAGAAAATTTTTGAAATGGCTCAGAGGGACACTGAGGACTACCATGCGTTGATCGAAAGTGTCGGTGTCAGGATTATAAATCCGGCAATGCGGAATTTCATGGATAAAATTAAGTCTTCTCAGAGTAAATTCTGGTCCACGTATATTGTGACCGGTGGAACCAACGTATTTGTGATTTGCCATAACGAGGACCTGGGAAAAGTGGTGG
>JAKBSB010000124.1 GCA_021845155.1 Thermoplasmata archaeon | reverse complement strand
CTGGGACTTTGAGGACATGATTGCATGGGCTTCCCAGGAGACAACTTTGCGGCCCGGGGATATTATGATGTCAGGTACCGTAGGCACGGGATGCATACTCGAGATAGGACATGAGGAATACGGGTGGCTTAAAAGAGGAGACACTGTCCAGTTCCATTCAGACATACTTGGGGACACGTCCAATAAATTGACGGAGGCATAAAAATGGTATACTATGTGAAACAGGGAATTGTACCGGAAAGCAGGCATACATATGATGATAGAGGAAAGGTGCGCAGGGAGGAACTGTTTGGAGAGGAGAGTTTTGATGGGCCTTACTCTCTGATCTACCATATCAATGAACCCACCAGGGTGAGTTCTGTGCAGTCCGAGAAAAAATACGAATCCATGAGAAAGGACAGCGTTATGCTGCACCGACATTTTCGGACCTCAGGGTTTGAATACTCTCCGGATCATTTCAGATCCAGACAGGTTCTTCTATTTAACAGCACTCTTAAAATAGGAGTTATGAAGCTTAAGGGAAAACAGTGCGACTGCTTCTATAGAAACGCATTACATGACGAGGTTCTGTTCATACACAAGGGGAATGGTATACTGCATTCCATGCTTGGCGATATTAAATTCAGGCAGAACGATTATGTATATATCCCAAAGGGCACAACATATAAAATAGATCATGAGGGTGAGCTTGACATATTTTTCGTTCAGTCAAAGGAACGCATTGGAATTCCGCCTCGATACCTGAACGTCTATGGGCAGTTAAAGGAAGGAACCCCATACTACGAGAGGGATTTCAGGACGCCAGTGCTGGGTAAGCCATCCACTGAGAGGGGAGAATTCAATGTTTACGTGGACTATTCGTCATACTTCGCAGTTGAGAAACGTGACGAGAATCCATTTGATGTTGAAGGCTGGGATGGCCATTTATATCCATATGCAATAAATACAGATACGATGGCTCCAATCGTTGGTAAACTCCATCAACCTCCTCCAGTTCATGAAACATTCAGCGGGAAAACCTTCATGATAGGTACATTCCTTCCAAGGAAGTTTGATTTTCACCCAAGATCCATACCAATATCATACTACCATAGCAACGTAGACACAGACGAGGTACTTTTCTATTCTTCCGGTAATTTCATGAGCAGGAAGGGTATTGAACCGGGGTCTGTAACCATTCATGTGAGAGGCCTCATACACGGGCCACAGCCTGGGTCCGTTGAGAAATCCCTCGGAAAGGAAGGAACGGATGAAATTGCAGTTATGGTGGAGGCCTATGAACCCCTTATACCTACAGAAAAGTCAGAGGAAATAGAAGATAAGGGCTATATGAAATCCTGGTATTCCTGATCATGGAGTTCAACTATCTGCCCATAAGAAAGGTCATTTACGGCAACGGGTCCATAGGAAACATTGAAGCCGTCATGGCAGAGAACGGATTGAAGCATCCACTTATTGTGTCAGGACATTCAGTCTCCAGAACCACATTTTACCAGGACCTGATAGATTCCATCAAAACGCCATTCACCGAATTCCCACAGATAACCCAGCACTCCCCCATGGAAGAGATAGAACACGGCGTGGAAAGTATGCGAAACTCCCACTGTGATTCCATAATTTCAATAGGTGGTGGAAGCGTTATTGATTCATCAAAGGTCATGCGGTATTATTACAACATGGATGCCATTCAGGTTGCCGTTCCAACAACACTTTCTGCTGCAGAATTCTCACATATCGCCGGTTATACAATAGGAGGTGAAAAGATGGGCATAAGGGACAGGGGCATCACACCACAGTATGTTATTCTTGATCCAGCTGCTACTGCAGAGACGCCGGATATCCTCTGGAAATCAACCGGCATCAGAAGTCTTGATCACGCACTGGAAACCATACTTTCCAACAATTTCAGCGAACCTGCTGTAATGTTTGCCATGAAGAGTATTGAGAAACTTATGGCCAATCTGGAAGCTACAGGCCTTGATTCAAGACTGGAGTGCCAGAAAGCTGCGTGGTATTCATATTTTGAGGTGTTTGATGCACCCATGGGGTTAAGCCATAATATAGGAAAGATCATAGGTGCAAAGTGGGACATACCACACGGTATGACCTCATGCATCACCCTCCCTGCTGTAATGCGTTATTATGCCAGAAACAATCCGACCCCTCTCGCATCCATATCGGCACAGATGGGTATTAATGGCCTCAATCAGGCTGATCAGGCTTACAGGACTGCGGATATGGTGGAGAATTTCATCAGGAGGCTTGGCCTGACAAGGAAGATGTCTGATTACGACATAAGAAAAGAGGATCTGGAGTATATAGTGTCCCGCCTGAAGGGAGACAGGAGTGAACTCATGTCGCTTCTTCAGACCATGCTTTAGATCAGAAAGTTAGTTCCATGAGTCCAGATTTCGGGTTCTTTTCGCGCCTGAATCTTATGTCATCAAGTTTTGTGATCTGTATTTCGAGAAGGGGATCTGCAATTCCAGAGAAGAGATGACCACCAACAACATTATGTTCCCTGTTTGCACATGCCACATGAATGTGGAATCTTGGTTCATTTTCTGCTATTGAACCGTGGAACGATACTGTCTCGAGATTTTCAGGATATATTTTCTTTTCGTATTCTGTTCCATTGAAATAGCCAACTTCCAGTTTCCTTATCATGCCTATGCCAAATACGACTGTACCGGACACAACTCCATACTTCTCAACAGCCTTGGCTATGGTGGGAAGTATCTCCTCACCTTTTTCCATCTTCACCAGTATATTATTTCCCTCTATTTTTGACAGCATGGAGGGATATCTTTTCTCAGGGAATAAATTTTCAGTATGTCCTCTGATAGTTTCAAACAATGTAATAGATAAAAACAGTATGCTTTCCAACAAACAACAACAGCGATCAATGATTATTTGACCAGTAAAGGCATGGGATATGCAATGGACATAACACCACTGGAAGGAATCAGGGTTCTGGATCTCACACAGGCCATGGCCGGTCCCATGGCAACCATGCTTCTTGGAGATCTGGGTGCGGAGGTGATTAAGGTGGAACCATTGACCGGCGACCAGACAAGAAAATGGGCACCTCCATACCTTAACGGAATGTCTGCATACTTTCTCAGCACAAACAGGAACAAGAAGAGCATTTCACTTGATATGAAAAGCAATGATGGGCTGGAAGTATTCAAAAAACTGGTCGAGATATCTGATGTGGTAATTGAGAATTTCAGGCCCGGAACCACGAAAAGACTTGGCATATCTTACAATGATCTTTCATCAATAAAAGAAGAACTAATTTACTGCAGCCTGTCCGGGTATGGCCAGACAGGTCCAGGTAAGGACTGGCCGGGGTATGATCTCACTGTACTCGCAAGCAGCGGTCTAATGAGCATTAACGGTGAGGATGGGCGTCCACCACTGAAATTCGGTGTACCAATAGCCGATATTACAGCTGGCCTATTCTCAGATATTGCCATTCTATCAGCACTTTATGAAAGATCCGTAACAGGAAAGGGTCAGTTCATAGACATGTCAATGCTTGACGCCAACTTCCAGGTTCTCACATATCAGGCATTCAACTATTTTGCAACCGGAAAGAATCCACAAAGGATGGGTTCAGCCCATTCAAGCATTGCTCCGTACCAGGTTTTCAAAGCCTCAGACGGTTACATTGCCGTTACCGTGGGAACAGAAAAGTTATGGTCAATATTTGTTAACGCAATCGGCAGGCAGGATCTGGGAAATAATCCAGAATTCAGATCCAATGTTGATAGGGTGACAAACAGGGAAAAACTTGCCGCAGAATTGGACAGAACATTCAGCCAGCAGAGTGTTCATGACCTTATTGATAAACTCATGTGTGCTGGAATACCCTCATCCCCAATAAATTCGGTTAAGGAGGCAATTGAAAATCCACAGGTCATTGCAAGGGACATGGTAACGGAAATGGATTCATCCTACGGGAAAATAAAAATGTTGGGAACTCCGTTCAAAATGTCAAGAACTCCGGGGAAACTGAGAAAAGCCCCGCCAGAGCTTGGTGAAGACAGCGATGAAATCCTGAGATTAACCGGATACGGGGAAGGGGAAATAGTAAGCCTGAAGAAGCGGGGAATTGTTAACAGTAAAACGGTCACTGACACGGAACTTAAATAGATGAAGTACAGACAGGACCGTTCTGATCCTCCATTATGGTTATTTCCGATCCTGGTCTCAGATAATTTTCAGATCTGCAGAAGAATACCACATTGGAGAATTTGCCCATTACAACATAATATTCATCTGGGAAATTTTCAGGAGTGGCTACAAGTTTGACTGAATACAATACAACACCTCCATTCAGGTCAGGTTGATCAAAATCCGACGAATGGCAGAAGGGGCAGAAATCACGTTTCACAAGGAATTCTCCCTTACAGGATCTGCATTTGTTATACTGCATTTAATTCACTCCATAAACAAATGCTGTGCTGCAGTTTCCAAAGCCAGCCATGCTCAGACTGAATCCATATTCTGCATTTTTCACCTGTCTCTGTCCAGCCCCGCCTGTCAATTGCAGGAAAGCTTCTCCTGCCTGTGCAACCCCGCTTGCCCCAATCGGGTGTCCCTTGGAGTTTAGACCACCACTTGTATTGATTGGCATCTCCCCATGAAGATCTGTAGTGTGATCAACCAGCGCCTTCCAACCCTCTCCCTTCTTGAAGAAACCTGCATCCTCGGATTCCACTATTTCAAGTATTGTGGACATATCATGCAATTCAGCAAAATCCATCTGCGACGGTTTCAATCCAGCACTCCTGAAAGCTTTCCCGGAAGCGTTTTTCACCGATACAATGTTCGTCAGAGGGTCTCTGGCGGAAAGGCTTGAGGAACCTGAGGCTGACGCACACCCAAGTATCTTTGCACTTTTTGAAGAGAATGATTCCGCGTTA
>JAKBSB010000123.1 GCA_021845155.1 Thermoplasmata archaeon | reverse complement strand
TATGTATATTTTTGCTATATTGAGACCTGAAAGGTGAAGCATTCTTTCATTTCCCATCTCCCTTGCCAGTTCATGGGCTTCCACAACACTGTCTATTGCTTCATTTGGCTTTCCCATTGAAAGAAGAACCGCACTCTGGTTAAGATAGCAGAATTCCAGGTGATGTTTATCGCCTATTGACTCAAAGAATTCTATGGCTTCCTGATTCATCTGGAAGAATTCTTCTAATTTTCCCATGGAAGCATAAACGTATGCTTCGTTCATTTTCACTAAATTCAAGCCTTTCTTATCGTCAATTTCAGAAAACAATAGATTAGCTTTCTCAAAGCATTGGAGCGAGTTTTCATTATCATACCTGTAACCGTATACAGAACCTAATCCAACAAGGGACATTCCTTTTGTCTTGATATCGTCAACTCTGTCAGAAAAAAGTATTGCTTTTTCCAAATGACTCTGGGCGTAACCAAGCTCGAGTTTGTATAGATTGATTGTTCCGTAAAGATAATGCCCTTTTGCAAGAAGTCTTTCGTCCTTGGATTTCAGGCCAAGCTTTATGGCATTTGATCCAAAGTCAATGGCCCTGGTGTAATTCCCGCTTTTCATGTAATAATCAGCAAGGTCCTCTGTTTCCTGGCTGCAATCTTCCTCGGCAACTTTTTTCGTTATATACTTACGAATCAGATCTATGAGAGGTTTCTGGTCCTTTACCAGTTCTTCCTTAAGTCCATCTTCAAAAATACGCAGACCTTTCTCAGTTGGCCTGAGTGATATACGGTCACCTTCGTCAAATGATATGTAGACCCAGTCAAGGTCTCTCATAAACTGGATGACCTCCAGAGACTTTTCTTCCCCGTAAGTGTTGAAATCGGCACTTTCTAGCTTGGAATACTCCTCTTCCGGAATTAAGTGACTTGCCAGTAGCTTTGTCCCGGACGGAGCAGAGATGTACATTCTTCAGAGAATGCGACATGTTGGATATAACCTTTTCTTGCGTTATTTACTGCATGATCAAAATATGTGCTCGTGACATCCTCCCACCCCTAAAGGAGTGGGCTTCCCGTTTCAGCGACCGGAGTTGCCATTGCTGGTATATCTCCAGTCTCCACGGGCGTAACTTCGGGAGTGCCCCTCCCTAGATTCATGAGTTCTTTTATCTTCTCCATGCCTTTTCTCTCTATGTTTATTGCAGCATTGACATCCCGGTCAATGCTGAGACCGCATACATTGCAGTGATATGTGCGATCTGAAAGCTTCAGATCATGCTTGATGTTACCGCATTGGGAACATTCCTGCGATGTGTATTTCGGATCAACCAGTACGGCAAATGTACCGGCACTTTCAGCCCTGTACATTGTGTACTTTATAATCTGGTTCCATCCTGCATCTGTAATGCTCTTTGCAAGATGGTGATTCTTCACCATGCCTTTTATGTTAAGGTCCTCAAAAGCGACCAGATCATGATTTTTCACGAGATTTCCGGAAAGCTTGTGTGAGAAATCGTCCCTCTGCCTCTGTATCTTCCTGTGTATTTTCTGCACCCTTGTTTTTGCCTTTGATCTTTTTCCAGATCCTTTCTGTTTCCTGGAAAGATTCCTCTGCGCTTTCCTGAGTTTCTTTTCTGATTTTCTCAGGAACTGTGGTGGTTCCAGCTGTGATCCGTCACTTGCTGTGATGATGGATTTCAGCCCCATGTCTATTCCAACAGGCTTTACAGGTTGGAACTGGGAATTCTGCGTGGTTTCCTCTACTGGTTTATCTGTTCTGATATCCGTCTCAACAGTCATGGTTATGAACCAGTCTCCCACGGAATCATGCTTTATTGATACTGTGTTGATATGACCGGTTACGGATCTGTGCATGAATGTTCTTATTTTCCCGATCTTCGAAAACCATACATGGCCATTGTCCATTATCCTGAATCCGGATTGTGTGTATGTGATGGAACTGTACCGGTCTGGGGATTTGAATCTTGGAAATCCTGCCCTGATGGTTTTGCCGTTCCTCCTTTCCATTATCCTTCTGTAAAAGTTATCAAATGCCTTGTCCAGTCTTCTGGCAACATCCTGGAGAACCTGTGAGTGTATATTGCGGTATTCCGGAAATGCATCTTTTAATTCCGGAAGTTCATTCTGCTGTGATTTGTAGCTGACCTTCTTTCCAGATCTGTATGCATATATCCGCTGCTGCAACATCGCATTGTAGAGTTCACGGCACAGGTTGAGGGTGGAGTTCAGCATATCGATCTGCCTGCTGGAGGGATATATCCTGAACCTGTATGCCCGCATCATATTGACTTCTGTTCCTCCACGTATCTCTGTATTTCTTCGGATGACACATGTCCATGGGTGGAGACAAAATAGCTCCGTGTCCACAGTGTGGGCAACCTGCTTCTGAGAGTGGGAAATTCGTTCCTCAGTATGCTGGAACTCCTGCCCTTTATCCTTGCAATAATGTTGTTTGGTGCCACTGTCGGATCAGCTTTTATGAACAGGTGAACATGATCCGGCATGGTTTCGAGTGCAATGATCTCCCAGCTGTTCTCCCCTGCAGTATTCCTGATTATGTCCTGTAACCGGGTTTCAACATCATCGACAATTACTTTTCTCCTGTATTTAGGGCACCAGACAAAATGATAGTTCATGAAATGAACTGATGTACTGGAACTGGTGTATCCCTTGGGCATGTCATTAGATGCATTTGATGTACATATAGTAACCGGTTAGCTTTCATCCCACCCCTGAAGGGTGTGGGATTTCCCGCTCACATGTGTTAAGATACAAATCTCTTAAGAACGAAATTCAGAATGCCACCACTCTGGAAGTATTCAACCTCAACAGGAGTGTCCAGCCTTACAGTAAGTGCCGTTTTTGATTTTTTACCTGACCTGTCAGTGAATTCCATTTCGGCTTTACACATAGGCTTGAGAGAGCCTTCAATGTTTATTGTAACCGGTTTTGTTTCATCCATGTTCAGGGACTTTGCATCGCCTTCATTAAACTGCAGGGGCAATACTCCCATTCCGATGAGATTGCTCCTGTGGATTCTCTCATAGCTTTTTGCAACAGCGGCCTTTATGCCGAGAAGCAGTGGACCTTTTGCTGCCCAGTCCCTGGAACTCCCAGTACCGTATTCAACGCCAGCAAACACAACCAATGGGACGTTATCTTTCATGTATTGAACCGCCGCATCGTAGACCGTGGTCTCTTTCCCTTCCGGATAGTGCTTTGTAAAGCCTCCTTCTTTTTCAACCATAAGGTTCCTGATACGGTTGTTGGCAAACGTGCCTCTCATCATAACTTCATGATTTCCTCTTCTTGATCCGTATGAATTGAAATCCTTAGGCTCAATTCCGTTTGCGATCAGGTATTTTCCGGCAGGGCTGTCTTTTCCTATTGCACCTGCAGGGGATATGTGATCTGTAGTTACTGAATCACCCATGACAAGAAGGGGGCGCGCATCCTTAATCTGCTTGACCTCAATTACCTGTTTTGGATTGAACGCATCAAAGAACGGAACGCGTCTTATGTAAGTGCTCTTTGGGTCCCAGTCGTAGATTTCACCTTTAGGAGCTTCCAGGCTTTCCCATTTCTTGTTGTAAACATCGAGGTTGGAATACTTCTCTACGAACATGTTCCTGTCAAGGCTGCTGTTTATGACTTCAGAGATTTCATCTTCAGAAGGCCAGACATCCTTCAGGTAGACCTTTTTTCCAGACGCAGTTAAACCCAGAGGTTCATTGCTCAGATCGGTTGTAATTTTTCCGGCCAGTGCAAATGCCACTACCAGTGGAGGCGACATTAGGTAATTTGCCCTTACATTCCTGTGTATCCTTGCCTCGAAGTTCCTGTTTCCGGACAAAACTGCAGCAGTATTGAGTTTGTTGTCTATGATGGCTTTTTCAATATTATCATCAAGAGGTCCGCTGTTTCCTATGCAGGTCGTGCAGCCGTAACCAACGAGGTAAAACCCAAGCTTGTCAAGATATTCCTGAAGTCCAGATTTGTCAAGGTATTCGGTTACTACTCTTGAACCGGGGGCAAGGCTTGTCTTGACTTTTGGATTGACTTTCAGACCCAGCTCAACCGCCTTCTTTGCAAGGAGACCTGCACCAACCATAACTCTCGGGTTGCTTGTATTTGTGCAGCTCGTTATTGCCGCAATAACCACGTCTCCATCCATCAGAGTCTCGCTCTTGCCATGGAGGCTTATTTCAGCACTCTTCAGCAGAACCTGCTTCTGCCTGTTTCCAGTCTCTGTCTGCTGTCCGGATTCCTCCATGAACTTCATGAAGCTGTTTCCTATGTTTTCAAGGTCCACTCTCTGCTGAGGAAGCTTTGGCCCCGAAACACTTGGCTTTACATTGCTGAGATTCAGGTCTACTACCTCAGAGAAAGCGGATGCGGTTTCTGTGCCGAACAGTCCCTGTTCCTTCAGGTACTTTTCAACCAGTTCTATTTGTTCCTCGCTTCTTCCCGTTATCCTGAGATAATTAAGGGTTTCACTGTCGACCGGGAACAGTGCCATTGTTGCGCCGTATTCTGGGCACATGTTGGAAAGGGTCGCTCTGTCAGGAAGAGCAAGTGAACCTATTCCGTTTCCGAAGAATTCAACAAATTTCCCTACAACATTATGTTTACGAAGCAGCTCGGTGAGTGTAAGAACAAGATCTGTGGCGGTAACGCCCGGTTTCAGCTTTCCAGTTAGGTTCACCCCTACTACTTCCGGTGTCTTGAATGTTACTGGCTGGCCCAACATTGCAGCTTCAGCCTCAATTCCCCCAACACCCCATCCAACAATTCCAAGGCCGTTGATCATGGTTGTATGTGAATCAGTTCCCACAAGGCTGTCCGGATAAGCTATATTCTTTCCGCCTTCCTGTTTTGTCATCACCACCTGCCCGAGGTATTCCAGGTTTACCTGGTGTACAATACCCACGGAAGGTGGAACTATTCTCATGT
>JAKBSB010000122.1 GCA_021845155.1 Thermoplasmata archaeon | reverse complement strand
TTCCGATCGAGAATACTGTCCTATTGCAACGATAAATAAATGTAGCCATTCATACCACAAAATATGAAAATATAAGCCCTATAAGATAGAGAATGCCAATGAAGGAATTGGCACCGAGAAAGGATGCCCTTATGGTCGATGGATCATCAGGGTTGACTATGTAATGCTGGTAGATTATGAGGAAAAGTATCGGTGCAAGTATGATATCATAGATAATGCTGTTCACATAGAATCCTGCAGCCAGAAAACAGGCAAAGGTGAAAGCATGTGTTATGGATGATATGATCATTCCTCGTGACGTGCCATACTGTGTAACTACTGTTTTAAGGCCATTCTTCAGATCATAAATTCTGTCAGGAATCACGTATATCATGTCAAATCCGGCTATCCAGCTGGACGATCCCAGAAATATGAGGTAAATAAGCGGGGAAGCAGGAAACGACGGGGTTATGGCCAGGTAACCCGCAAGAACACCAACACCTATGGTTCCACCCATGTAGAAATGTCTCCATGGGGTAATTTTCTTCATAAATGGATCGGTAAAGAACAGGAATATTACTATTGGAGAAAGGGCGAAAACGAAAAAATTGAGCAAATAGGAGGAGACCTCGAATACGGAACCCAGCAGGACGGTCAGAATTATTGCGCTTTGTAAGTTCTTTCTATCCTTAACCAGAAGCCAGTCCTTCTTTCTTGGATTACTTATGTCATATTTCCTCCCTTCAATCCTGTTTATGGACATTCCAGTGGCTCTTGCTGAGGTGGTTGCGATAAATATAAGGATAAATTTAAGAGGGTAAAAATGTCCAAGGGATGCAATAACGGCACCAGTAAAGACGAATGGAAGATCGAACACTGTATGCTCAAGCTTTATGTAGTCCACAACCTCCCTGAAGTTCATAGGAATTTCCTCCCCCAGCTAACAGAGGCTTCCCGCTTTGACGACCGGATTTGCGCTTCCTGTTTTGACACAATCTCCAGAAGCGTGGATTCGTGAGTGCTCCTCCCTGCATACGTGTATTTACTCATCAACTCTTCCCATTAGATTCGTGACTTGTTCATAAATAATCGGTTTGATCCCGTCCCACCTCCGGAGGATATGGGGCTTCTCGATCACGGTCTTAGTTTTTCCCTCTTTGCCTGAGCTTCCATTACAATTTCCTGCTTCATGTCAAGAACATCAGGCCATGGCCTCATGAAACCTTCGCTTTCATCCTTTCGTGTCGCGTCGATGCCCATCTTTGATCCGTAATTCATTATGGAGGCAGGGTGGTCAAGACTGTCAGTCACTGTTCCAGGTATTATGATAACATCCCTGGAAGGATCGATTCGGGTGCTCATTGCCCAGATAACCTGTTTCCTGTCATGAACATTTATATCAGGGTCAACAACTAGCACTATTTTGGAAAACATGAGCTGACCCATTCCCCATATGGCAAACATGACCTTCTTTGCGTGGCCAGGGTATCTCTTTTTGATAGATACAACAACCATATTGTGGAATACCGCCTCCTCCATGGTGTTCATATCCACTATTTCAGGGATCTGGATTCTAACCAGTGGAAGGAACATTCTCTCTATGGCCTTTCCCATGATCACATCCTCATGCCACAGCTTTCCAACTATTGTAGTGGGGTACAGAGGTTTATCCTTCTCTATTATTTTTTTTATGTGAAATACCGGGAATTCAGCTTCAAGGGAATAATAACCCGTGTGATCCCCGAAAGGTCCCTCCACCCTGGTCTCAGAAGGATCCACGTAACCCTCAAGGACGATCTCTGAATTCCTGGGATAAACCAGATCCACTGTCTGACCCCTGACCAGTTCCATCCTCTTCCTGGATATTATGCCTCTGAAGGAAAATTCATCAATTCCATTGGGGAGAGGTGCCACTGCTGAGAACATGGTTAGTGGATCGCTGCCAAGGACAACAGCAACATCCATCAGTTTCGATCTCTCTGCATAATTCTGCTCATATTCAGATCCTCCTTTATGGATGTGCCAGTGCATTCCCGTGGTTTCGTTATCAAAGACCTGCATCCTGTACATGCCCATGTTTCTCTGTCCGGTCACCGGATCCCTGGTAATTACAAGGGGAAGTGTTATGAAATTTCCTCCATCCTGTGGCCATGTTTTACAGATTGGGTATCTTCCCAGATCAACCTTTTCCATGGTTCTGTGTGAAGATCCCATTGAGGATGATATTTTTGGTTTAACACCACCAAGCTCCTTCATCATCTCTAAACCTCTTGAGATCATCGAGTCCGTATCGTCCGGAACACGGATCAGATTCTGGAGCCTTAATCCAATATCTTCAGGGCTCCCCCCAAGGATCAGTTCCATTCTCTCCCGGGTTGAAAAGAGATTTCCCACTGCCGGAATCTGGGAATTCTTAACGGAATTGAAAAGTATTGCATCTCCTTTACCTATCCTCTCCTCTTCGCTCAGTATATATGTGAGTTCCAGTTCAGGGTCAACCTCATCATCCATTGTCCTGAGGTTACCTGTTTTTCCCAGGTGATCGATAAACTCTCTCAAATCCTCAAATACCATATAACTGCATTCCAAGCGTTAATATCATATTTTGCAATCTTTCGTCAATTTCAGTCAGTATTTCCAGTGAGATGTTATGCCGGATTACCCGGCCTGAGTTAAATATGGCAGATCATTTCGCAGACTTAATCACTGCTCTTGCGGCAGAAAGCCGGGCGATTGGTATTCTGAGAGGTGAGGCGGATACATAATCCAGTCCAATACTGTTGCAGAATTCAACGGTTTCAGGATCTCCTCCCTGCTCTCCACAGATTCCGATCTCCAGGCTCTTCTTTGTCGATTTGCCCTTCTTTACTGCCATTTTCATCAGTTCCCCAACTCCCTCTGTGTCCACTGTTGTGAAAGGATCTGAAGGCAGTATACCTTCGCCGATATACGCCGCCATGAATTTACCCTCGGCATCATCTCTGCTGTAGCCAAATGTCATCTGTGTTAGATCATTTGTTCCGAACGAGAAGAAATCTGCCTCAACAGCAATCCTGTCAGCTGTAAGACAGGCTCTTGGTATTTCAATCATCGTGCCGAACTTGTAAGGCACTTTCCCGGTCCCTGAAACTTCAATTGCAACCTTTTCCAGTCTCTTTCTGATTATCCTCAGTTCGTTATCAACACCCACCAGAGGAATCATTATTTCAGGATAAATGGTTCTGCCCTCTTCTGTTACCTTTTTTGCTGCAGTTATGATTGCCCTCACCTGCATCTCATATATTTCGGGATACAGGAGACCAAGCCTGCACCCCCTGAAACCAAGCATAGGGTTGAATTCCTCAAGATTCTTGATGGTCTGGAAAATACGGTTGAGATCTGTAAGCTTCGCTATGGATGAATCTATCTCGAAATTATCACTGCTCTTGCTGATCTTCAGTTTTAGACCAAACATCTCATTCATTATTTCCTCTTTGTTGGGTAAAAATTCATGCAGGGGAGGATCCAGCAGTCTTATTATTACGGGGTATCCTTCCATGGTCCTGAAGAACTCAACAAAATCATGAATCTGCATTGGAAGGAGGAGATCAAGGTATTTCAGCCTCTCCGGAAGTGACGTGCTCATTATCATTGCACGCATGATGGTTATACGGTCATTTCCAAGGAACATCCTCTCAGTCCTTGCAAGCCCAATCCCCTCTGCACCATTTTCCCTGGCCTTTATGGCCTCTTCAGGGGTATTGGCGTTTGCCCTTACACCAAGCTTCCTTACTTCATCGGCCCATCCAAGGAGGGTAATTGCCTCATCTGTAATTTTTGAAACCTCCAGTTCAACAGACCCCATGAAAAATTCACCTGAAGTACCGTCAACTGTGATTATATCTCCCTCACGAAGGGTGGTGTTTCCAACGGTGAGAGATTCTTCCTTCAGGCTGACATTGAGAACCTCAGCTCCAACAACCGCAGGTTTCCCCATGGCTCTTGCCACGACAGCAGCATGTGAGGTCATTCCACCTTTCTGGGTAAGGAATCCCTCAGATACAGACATGCCCCTTACGTCGTCGGCAGTGGTTTCAGGTCTCACAAGAATGCATTTTTTTCGATCCTTTGCGAACTCAACTGCTTTTTCAGAGCTGAAAACCACCATTCCCACTGCAGCCCCGGGCGAGGCAGCCAGTCCCTTTCCAAGAAGCACCTCCTTCCCGTTCTTCTTAATCTGGGGATGGAGAAGCGTATCCAGAATTCTTGGCGTTACTCTCATGAGGGCATCTTCCTTTGTTATGACTCCTTCCATGACCATGTCAGTGGCAATCTTTATGGAGGCACGGGCCGATCTCTTTCCGGTCCTTGTCTGCAGCAGATAAAAAATCCCTTTTTCCACAGTGAATTCTATATCCTGCATGTCTTTGTAGTGTTTTTCCAGTTTTGAAGCAGACTCCAGGAGCTGGTTATAGGCGGTGGGTATCTCATGCCTCAGATCATCTATGTCTTTTGGTGTCCTGATACCTGCCACAACATCCTCTCCCTGTGCATTGGTAAGGTATTCTGAAAATATGCCCTTCTTTCCGGTATTTGGGTCTCTGGTAAAGGCAACACCTGTTGCAGAATCGTTTCCCATATTTCCAAAAACCATTGAAACAACACTCACAGCGGTTCCGAGATTATCAGGAATGTCATTCAGTTCCCTGTAAACCCTGGCTCTTTCTGAATTCCAGGATCGGAATACGGCTTCGACAGATATCCTGAGCTGATCCAGTGGTTCAGATGGAAATGTCTTTCCCTGTTTTTTATAAATCCCCTTGAATTCAGTTATTAATTCCCTTAGATCTGCAGGTTCAAGATCGACATCATTCCTCTTTTTTGCCATTGACTTTATCCTATCAATGGTCTCTTCAAATAATCTCCTGTCGATTCCGAACACAACATCTCCAAACATCTGGATAAGCCTGCGGTAGGAGTCAAGGGCAAATCTTTCATTTTTTGTTTTGTTTA
>JAKBSB010000121.1 GCA_021845155.1 Thermoplasmata archaeon | reverse complement strand
CCTGGGATCGTAATAGAAAGAACTGGCCTGCCAGTTATAATTTTCCGGTGAAGGAACAACAAAATCCACAAGCGGATATGGAATTTCAACATTCCTGGGCGGAACGGACATGTCTCCAAGATACTTCTTCACCTGTGCAATGACCGTTCCGGGGTTTGGCCTGGCCCTGGTTGCCTGTGCAATGGCCATTACAGTTCCCCGTATGGGTTCGTCATCCATGGTCAGGTTTCCGTACCTGTCGGCAAATGTGGTTCGAACGAATGCAATTTCAGGCTTTGGAGATCTGTATAAAAGATAATCCTCGTCCGAGATGCTGAATTTTGAAATGGTGCATTCTTTTGCCTGATCAGCTTTTGAATTAAGAGCCCCTGAATCCACCTCAGGGTCCAGATACGTCCCAAGTCCGATTTTTGTGAGCAGGCCGGGTCTTCCTGATGCAATTTCCCTGAACCAGTACGCAGTTATGCCTATTGGCCAGCCATATACCTGGAAACTGTTTTCAACGGTCATTCTCTGCAGCCATGGAGAAAATCCCATGAATGGAACAAGCATGCCCCTTATGAAATCCTCGTTGCCTTTCTCATATGCATCCTTCAGCACTTCATCAAGCGCTCTTCCTGATGAAGCTGGAAGAGCATCAGTCTCAATGAAAAGAGATCTGGGATGTCCAGTGGATGTGTATTTTTCATACAGGGATTTTATGAGGTATTCCGGTGTCGTGGCCATGTTGAAACCGGAAATTGCCAGAACAGAACCATCCTTTACGCAGTCCAGAAAACTCATATCGCCGAATTCCAGTATTTCAGGTCTCAATTTAACACCCCATAATTTTTTGGTTATCCTGATAGAAATAGCTATAGTGTTTATTTATCTTGTTTGTTGACATGATATTTCAATAATATGCCGCAATTGATTCTGGAACTGATTTTTTCCTTTCCCTGCAATTATGGGCAATGTTTTTAAAACCTGAGAGATTTAAAGATCAGTGGTTTTTGTGAATATAAAAGAGGAGAATGTAACTTACAGGACTTTCGACGGATCAGAAGTAAGATCGTATATAGCAAGACCTGATGATAACAAGAAACATCCGGCAATAATTGTTATCCAGGAAATCTGGGGGTTGACAGATTTTCTCAGAAGCGTTGCAAAGCGACTGGCGGAAGAAGGTTTTGTTGCCATGGCACCTCACCTCTATTCAAGGAAGGAACACTACGAACTCTACACGCAGGAGAACATTATGGATGCAATGAGACCAATGTGGTCTTTGCCCCCGGAGAAGAGAAGGGATCAGGCTGCAATCCAGGAGATGCTGGCAAAATCAAGCGAAACAAGCAGGAAAATTGTAAATGACCTGATGTTCAACAGGCAGACATTTGAGGTCACAATGTCAAAGGACCTGGTTGAGGGTTACAAATACCTTAAGGAGAAACCATATTCAAACGGAAAGATGGGTGTGGTTGGATTCTGTATGGGCGGGGGACTGGCTTTCCAGATCTCCACAATGGTCCCATTCGATGCAAGCGTAATCTATTACGGTGCAAGCCCGAAAAACCTTGATGACCTTTCCAGGCTGAAAGGCCCCGTTTTCGGAATTTATGCAGGAGAGGATGGGCCAATTAACGCAGGACTCCCTGATCTTATTCCTGCAATCCTGAAGCATAAGAAGAACTTTGAGATGAAAATATACCCGAATACCCAGCATGCATTCTTCAACCACACAGGACTGGCATACGATGAGAATGCTTCAAAGGATGTCTGGCCAAGAACTGTCCAGTTCTTCTATCATAACCTGGGTGAGTGAATGGCAGAAAAAGATACCGGAATACTTGATGTCTGTTTCCTGACATGGGTATCAATAACCAGCGGGGAGAAGAGGAAGAACAAGGAAAAAAAGGAGGATGAAAAATCTTCCGTTTAACACTATTTGGCGAAATAAGAACTGTCTCATGCAACTCTGGAAAATTTTAATATATCATTTGGACGCTTGCATCTGAATCATGTCAAGAGAAGACAAGGTATATGGAAATATTCCGGAAGCAATTATTGCGGGAATTATACTTATAGCTTTACTTAACCATCTGGACCTTGTGGGTTTCATACTTGCAGGTTTTGCCGTGGGCCTCATAGCAAGAGGCGCGATGAGGGGCCTTCTTTCAGGGCTTCTTGCAGGTGTCGTTATTTCACTTGTGGCCATGGTATTCGTTCTTTTCCTGCCGAATTACGGCATCACAATGATAAATACGTACCTAGGAAACAACGTCCTGACTGCAACCATTACAGGGACCCTGAGATTCCTCGGTTCACAGCCCTCAAACAGCCTCATACGCCAGCTGATCATAGATGGCACAGTCATACCTGCAATCGGTTCCTTTATTGGTGGAGCCATACTTTCACAGGGCTATGACTACAGCGAAGAGGCGGAGGAGATCGAGGAAGACCTCCAGTCCCCGGCAGAGTGACTAAATTGTGCCCGAGGGGCTTTCAAAAACAAGCTCTGAAAGCTTCAGTGAATCCCTGCGGCCGTTTACCAGAAGACTGGAAAGCGCCATTGAATCCCTGTAGAATTTTTCCACGCCGAAATCCTGTATGTACCCGTATCCTCCGTGCACCTGGAGTGCAAGTTTTGTGGACCTCCTCATAAGGTCAAGGGACCTGTTCTTCAGCATCATGACATGTTTTGCATCCATTTCAGTGGACCTTTCAAGATAATCCTGAAGTATTTCCATCTCCGACAGTACATCTGAAAGTGATGAGGCAACAGGGCTGTAATCCTTCAGCGGCTTCTGGAAAGTTGTCCTGACCTTTGCATAATCTACTGCCTTTGTGACTGCGCCATATGATATTCCCAGCGCTATTGCAGAGACCTCGATTCCAAGGCTGTCAACAATCCCTGAAAATCTCCCGGAACCATCAGCGCATATCTTCGTGTATTCTCCGGAGTCAATATTGACCTGCGATATCCTGAACCCCCTGAAACCAAGCTGGTGCCCGACCTCCATTGCGTTGACACTGCTCTTCACCAGCACCAGGTCATTTCCATCCCCTTCCGTTGCTGTCAGGAGATATTTTCCCCCGCTGTTCATTACATTTTCCCTTGAACCCTGGATTTTTCCACTTTTCAGGACCGGAAGTTTTTCCTGGTGAAGCCCGTTAAGCACTTCCGAAAATGCTACCCCGATCTCCTCCTGGCCTGAAAGAAGTGATGGGATGATGCTCTTCGCCTCGCTTTCTTTTAAGATCTCACCCGCTATGGAATTGAGCATAAGAATCTTTACGGCCAGTGAAGGTGAGACTCTTGCCGTTTCCTGAAGAATTATTGAGTAGGCTCCCATGTCCAGGTTTGATCCGCCGAGGTTTTCAGGAAATCGGGAACCCAGGAATCCCTGAGCTGCCAGCGAACCTGTTATCTCTTTTGTTATTCCTTTCTTCTCTATATCAAGTGCCTTTCCTTCTATTTCCTTGCTTATGAATTCCCTGACTGATGATCTCAGTATGTCATATTCCTCGTTTTCCATTCAGTTCCCCTCCCCGTCCTGTTTTGTGATCATTCTTGTGATTATGAGTTTCTCAATCTCGCTGGTGCCTTCCCAGATCTCCATTATCTTCGCATCCCTGAAGAATCTCTCAAGATCAGAGTTCAACCCCGATATCCCCGTGATCTCAAGAGCCTTTTCCGAGGCAAAAACGGCGGTTTCCGCAGCGTATGCCTTTGCCATGCTGGTTATCTTTGGATCCGGTTTGAACTGGAACAGGTAAGATGCAGCCTTATATGTCAGCATCCTGGATGCTTCTATCCTTGTTGCAACCTCCGCGATTGCAAACTGGACGTTTTCGTCAACGTATTCCCCGGATTCTTTCATCTTGTGCACATGTTCAATGACCCTGTCAAGTGTTCCCTGTGCTATGCCCAGTGCCTGAGCAGCCACATATATCCTGCTGATGTTGAAAAATGTCATGATGTAGTAGAAACCTTTGCCTTCCTCTCCCACCATATTTTCAGCTGGAACCTCAACATTTGTCAGAATGAGTTCTGCAGTGTTTGTGGCCCTGACTCCAAGCTTTCCCTCAAGCTTGTTTGCCTTGAAACCTTCACGGTTAGTTTCCACTATGAATGTGCTCAGGCCGTGGTGGCGTTTGCTGTCCGGACTTGACGTACGGGTGAGCATGACCACAAAATCAGCAATCTGCCCGTTGGTTATGAACATCTTGGAACCGTTTATCAGATAGCTGTCACCCTTTTTTGTTGCAGTGGTCTTGAGTCCGGCAACATCGCTTCCTCCTCCCGGCTCCGTAACCGCAAGTCCCATTATCGCTTTCCCTGAATTGACAAGTGGAAGATATTTCTCTTTCTGCCTGTCAGATCCGAACAGCATTATGACCTCGATGCCGAACAGTGATACCGTAGCAGCTATGCCCATTCCCGGGTCCTGCCTGCAGAGTTCCTCGATGGCTATGAGCATTTCCCACGGATTCTGGTAGTCAATGATGCCGTCCCTGAACGCCTTTTCCCTTATTTCAAAGGGATATTTCTCGTCCCTGTCGTATTTGAATGCCAGTTCCGAAGTTATCTCCCTCTTTGCAAATTCCCTTATCTTTTCTCTGGCCGCAAGAAGTTCTTCAGACAGATCGAAATCCATGATATCACTCCCTTTCCATAAGAACTGAATAGCCCTGGCCGCCGCCTACACACAGGGTTGCTATTCCCCTGTCCTTCTTTTTCTCGTTGAGTATGCGTGAAACTGTACCGGCAAGCCTTGTACCGGTTGCGCCAAGAGGATGGCCGATTGCGATGGCCCCTCCCTTCACGTTCACCTTTTCTCTTGGTATGCCGATCTCCTTCATTGCGTTAAGAGCAACAGCAGCGAATGCCTCGTTTATCTCCCAGAAATCAATGTCATCAGCTTTAAGTCCTGATTTTCCGAGGAGTTTTTTTGAGGCGGGAACGGGTCCCTCTCCCATTATTGAGGGGTCAACTG
>JAKBSB010000120.1 GCA_021845155.1 Thermoplasmata archaeon | reverse complement strand
CCGATCTGAAACTGAGAAATTACACGCAAATTTCTGGAAGCAGCGTCTTGAAAAGTCCGGCGTCAATGTAGATGGTATAAGGCCAAAATTCGGCAGAATAAGAGGACTTCTTTTCATAAGAAAACTCATAGGGAATTATCTGGCCATAAAGCTTCTGGAACATAGCGAAATAGATTCCATACTTCAGTACAATAAATTTCTTGAGGATAACAGAAGCGATGCAGAAATATCAAACCCGCTCCAGAAAATAATACTCGATGAGATAGAGCACGAGGAGGTTTTCTCCAAAAAGGCAGGAGATGAAGATATACTCATACAGAAAAACAGGGATCTCATATATGGGATGAGCGATGGCCTGGTTGAGGTGCTCGCTTCACTGGCAGGACTATCCGCCATAATATCCAATCACTTTTACATTGCACTGGGAGGAACTGTTGTTGGAATAGGTGGTGCAATAAGTATGGCACTTGGAGCCTATCTTTCACAGAAATCTGAATCAGAATACAAGATAAACGAACTGACAAAGAAATCCATTCTTGAGAGAAAAATAAGATATGGAAAGAAGATGGACCAGTATAAAGGTGAATCTAAGAAATCAGCACTAAACGTAGGATTTTCATATGTTATGGGTGCAGTGATACCCATTCTTCCTTTCATCTTTCTTCCCAGAATAGATGCTCTCGTTACCGCGGTCATCCTTGTAGCAGCCAGCCAGGGGATCACAAACATGATTGTTGCCCTTACAATGGGACTGAGGATTTTGAGAACATCTGTGCAGGCAATGCTTCTTTCTCTCATAGCGGCAGCCGCAACATTCACTGTGGGTTATCTTTTCCACATATTCTTCCACATAACTCTCATATGAAAGCCCCTGCGCATAAAGAATTCAGGAAAAGCTGTTCCGGGTAATTGAGAGATTCCAGGGTAGTGCTCACATTTCCTACAGAAAGCAAGTCAAAAGAATACGTATAATGCTAATTGTTAGTATGTACCCCGTAACATTATTATAGTTTACCATTTTATATTTCATAAAGTGAAAAAAACCATCATTTCAAGGAAGAAGATCATAATGATTGCAGTGGTTGTCATTGCAGTCATAATCATAGTTTCCATGTTCCCGTACAAGCGTGTTCTTGCACCCGAACCGGCAGTAACAGTGAAATCAGCCAGTTCAATCCTTCAGGTTGTGGGGGATTTCAATTATTCCACAATATGTATAGTGCTTAACTCCACAACCGTAAGCACAGTGATCAGTGAAAAGGGATATAGCAATTCATTCCTGAATTTCACCCTGGGTGGATTTATTAAGGGGGAACCATTAGACAGGGAGTTACAAATATGTTTAAACCCAATAATATACGGTCATCTGGCCCCTAACCTTGAACCTGAATATTTAGGGTTTGGCTTAAATGAAGTAAGTCCAAAGGGGCTTTCAAATTGTGCTCTACTAGGAGGTCTATCGCCACAGCCTTCCAAAGACAGATGTTTATATGTAAACACATCGTGGGAAAAAGTAGTATGCTCCTCAAGTTCGTTCACAAATCCCCACAACCTATACCGAAACTTCACGATCGGACTTGAAAATGAATCAGAATGGTCTTTGTTTCACGGCTATCCCAATGGTTTCTATAACTTTGCGTTGGGAAATGCATATGGTTTAAGTATGCCATATTATGAGGGAACTCACTACTTCAGGTTCTCCTTAAGTCTGCCGGGTCTCGGGGAAACACCATATGCAAATATAACTTTTGAGACAGTTTATAGTGGAAGTTGATAAATATGGATTTGAGAAAGGTTAAGGTGAGGGGATTAACTATTGTGATTTTGTTGGCACTGATTTTAATGGGGTTTGCGGTAATTCCGGCTCCCGCTTATGCCTAGTCAACCACTGCTGTTATTTATCACACAGGTTGGGATGTGTATAATGGAAACAATTCCGTATACATGAGTAGTTCCTCTAGTCTATACACATGTTTTAAGTTACCATACGAAACGTTTCATGCACTCCAAGAACCAAATAAAGAACTCGGGACTGTGAGAAACGGGGTTGCAGTAGGTGTCAACTCAAAAGTACTTACTGCTTCGGGATATGATTATGCAAAAGAAACTTACGACCCTGACGACGGTCAACTTTTTGTCTTTATAACATCCTTCGCTTCCGGTGCCTCTAACCAGACCAGAGTTGAAGATACCAATGACGGGGGGTTCGATATTTCTGGAACTTCCCAGTTAAACCTATCCATGGCATTAACAGGACTTAATAGAACCAGAATGGAAGTGGAGCTTTGTGATTTAGCCTACGACGGTTCTGGAGCAGTAAACTTAACTTTTCCGCAAATTAAAACCATTGACTCCGGACCAAAGAACACAATCAACAAATCTCTTGAAGCTGCTCTGGGGTTGGTTCCGTATATTGGAGATTTCGCAAGTGCTGTATCCCTTGCCTCTACATTGACATCTTATGGAGCATCACCGACGATGACACTCTACGGAATCGATTCATCATTGGTCGGTGAAAACCTGACAGTGAATCCAAACAGTGGAAATTATAGTAGATTTGTGAACAATACCAACTGTGGTGTCAACACGGACTATGGTCAGAATGTATTTGCTACAGAGATGAGCACAGAAATCTCTGTCAACGCTACGCAGTTCAGTAAAGACGGAAATTTAAATGTTAGCGCAAAGAATATTTTGGGAGAATATATATCACCTGTAGGTTGGTCAGATTATGCCAACGGAGCCCAAACTTACATAAACATACCTTTTGTTCCAGCAAACGTACTTTCAGGGACTGTCACCAATTACGGAAACCCTTTGAAGAATCAGCAGATAATCATTTCCCAGATATATAACGGTACCACAACGGATTTCTATGAACACACCAACAGTGCTGGCGGTTACATGTTCTTTGCCAGGCCAGGTTCTTCATATACTCTGGAAGTAAATACAGGTGATGGGTCTGTACAGTCAAGCAAGACAGTAGAAGCATCTGGCTATGGTTCAACATATCTGAATCTGAGCATGGAAGTCCCAGGCAAAGTGACATTCCTAGAATCCGGCCTTTCTTCCGGGACTTCATGGTCAGTGACACTTAACGGTGTTACTGAAACAAGCAGTTCAAGTGCCATATCATTCTCAGAACCATTCGGAACTTATTCTTACAGCTTGAACCCTATCTCGGGATATTCCATTTCACCTCAAAGTGGTTCAATAGATCTGGAAAGTTTCTCTTATTCAAAGGACATAACATTCATGGCAACCGGTCCCTTGACATTCCATGAATCTGGGCTGCCATCAGGCGCTTCTTGGGAAGCGTATGTCGGTTCATATTCAGGTAGTGGAACAGGAACAAGCATTACAGTAAATGCTCCGGTTGGGTCTTATACCTACAGCATTTCCAAAGTAGATGTGAAAATGTCCAATGGTGACACAGATGTATATTCGGCAAACCCTTCAGGAGGTTCTGTTTCAACAGGCGGAAGCGTATCCACAACCTTCTCACTTTCAGAAGTCATAGGTTCATCTGGAGGTGGAGGTGGCGGAGGAGGTACAGGGTGCGTTAACGGCACCACAGAAATCCTCCTTGCCAATGGTACATACATTCAGGCACAGAACATAAGTACCGGAACCCATGTGATGACATATAATACAACATCACACCTCTATTCCTCTGAAACTGTTGATGACATATTCTACAGCCATCATGCAAGACAGTACACAATAAATGGATACCTTCAGGCATCTTATTACCAACCAATACTCACAAACCATGGATATGTTGAAATCAGGAATCTTACGAAACAGGACAGGATTTACGATGTTTTCACAGGGAAATATGAAAGGATAAGGAGCATCACTGAACAGAATGGAAACTACACATTCTATGATTTCAGCATTCCATCCAATTATGATTTCATAGCATGGAACTATGTGGTGTTCGACCTGACCATACATCCCTAAGCCACATTTTTGTTTCTATACAGGCCCTGATACTAAAAGTATATTTACTGATCTGCCAATAAACTCCCATGTCCGGCCCCATAGTGATCAGGGATCTGTACAAAAAATATTCAGATAATTATGCCCTGAACGGCCTGAACTTAACAATAGACACGGGCCAGATATACGGGATTCTGGGGCCAAACGGATCCGGAAAGACTACTCTTCTAAGGATTCTCTGTTCATTGCTGGAAATGACTTCCGGATATGTAAGGCTGGGAGAATTCAATCCGGTTGAGGACAGTGAAAAAGTCAAGTCCATGGTGGGATATGTTCCTGAAACACCTGCCCTTTACGAATCTCTAACTCCACTTGAATACTTTTCTTTTGTATGCTCGGTTCGGGGTATAAGGCAGGATGTCATGGAAAGAAGAGTAAGGAATCTCGTGGAAGCTTTTGGGATTTCCGATAAGGTTGACGATTTCATTGGGTCCCTTTCATTTGGAACAAAACAGAAAGTTGCAATCATATCCGCAATAATACATGATCCAGACTATCTTATCCTGGACGAAGGGATGAACGGACTGGATCCCAGGTCAGCAAAAATCCTGAAGGATCTGCTCCAGGACTTTGCTTCACACGGAAAGACAGTAATTTTCTCAACTCACATACTCGAGGTTGCAGAAAGCGTCTGCAACAGAATATCAATACTTTTTAACGGGAAAATAGTCATAGAAGGCACAATGGAAGACATGAGATCGGAGATGGGACAGAAGCAGTCAAATCTTGAAGACATCTTTCTCAAACTTACTGGAGACGAAGATCTGAAGCCCGTTATTGAGACTTTAAAAAGGACACTGAGGTAGAACATTATGAAGAGTCCCAGAGCATTTATTGGAAAGCGTATCATGATTGAGCAGAGATACCTTGCCATTAAAAACTCAAACAGGTTCACCTCAAGATTCAGAAAAGGGGGAGAAAAGGCAACATCTTACCTTTCCCAGAGCATTAAAATATCATATGCTGCCAGTTCGGTTTC
>JAKBSB010000119.1 GCA_021845155.1 Thermoplasmata archaeon | reverse complement strand
TCCTGACACCAGAGTTTGTGGAACAGAGGGAGAGCCTTGCTGCAGATGCCAGGGATGTGGCAACTGAACTGGATTCAATATACCAGACACTGAAGACCACTCTCCAGAAAAGATAAATAAGCGTGTTTGCATATATTGAAAGCAGGGTTTGCTGCAGGTAAAAAATATGCTTTTTCATCCAAAGGGAGACACCGAATACGGCCAATACCATATCAGGTTCGCTGAACCAAGGGACGCCAAAGGCATAATAAACTGCATGCAGAGCGTGATGGATGAGAGAATATACCTGGTAAGTGAATACTATCTTCTTACTGAAAGAGGGGAACAGGAGAGGATAAGGAATCTTGACGACATGACTCTTGTTGCCGAATTCGACAGGGAGATCGTGGGTGTCCTCACAATCCAGAGGGGCATGTACAAGAAGACAAGGCATACAGCCTCGCTGGGAATTGCAATCGTATCCGGGCACAGGCACAAGGGACTCGGCTACAGGATGATCGAAGAGGCAATAAACTGGTGCAGGGAAAAGGGGATAATAAAGCTGAATCTGGAGGTTTTTTCACACAACCGGAATGCAATAGCCCTTTACGAAAAGATAGGATTCCAGATTGAGGGCTCGAAGAAAGGGCAGTTCGTGGTTGAGGGGCACTACTCTGACGATGTCCTGATGACTTACTGGATAACGAAACCTCCAAACCTGGATTTTTGATTGAAACCCCTATCCTTATGGACCAGCAAAATTGATCCTTGGTTTTAGCAGTTCACGATCATGATCCACATTATTGCAGAAAAAACCAAAAACACTAAATTTCACTTCTGATTAACTGTATTATGAACTCAATGATCTGGAACATTGATTATTTCTGCAATCTGAGATGCAAAAGCTGCAATGCATGGCAGGCAAACATCATGTTCCCGGATGAACTGGTGGACAAGCACATAGAAGAGATGAAGAAGAACGGCATAAAGATAGTATCACTGACAGGTGGTGAACCGACGCTTAACAGGTCGGTTGAAACCATCCTCAGGAAGCTGAAGGATAACCATTTTATAACTCATATAGCAACCAACGGAACCAACCCCTATGTTCTTAACAAGATTTACAAATACCTCGATGGAATGAGCATATCCATAGACAGCAACATACCCGAAGAACACAACGAATACCGGGGTGGAAAGATCTTTGACACTGTAGTGAAAACAATCAAGGAGGCAAAGAAGCATGTTAAGATACTCACAATGAACACTCTTGTAACCAATTTCAATTATTTCAAGATCAAGGACATGGCAGAACTGGCAAACAATGAACTAGGTGTCCCAATATCAATGTGTTTTCCGGAACAGAGCGCTTATTATTTCCAGGATTTCCAGGTTACAAACGAGATGATCAGGGAAGCATTCTCCTATGCATACGAGAATTATGACAAACACGTTTTCGGGAATACCAGATCCTACTACAAAGAGGCCGTTGACTATGTTGACGGAAAAAAGGTTACAGTGTGCAAAGCAGGAGAAAAAGCCCTTTATACAGATTACAGGGGAAAGGTTCACCCATGCTTCACCCATATGGAGGTCGTGATGAACAAGAAACCTCAATGGGAAAAGTTTGAAAACAGCTGCAATGACTGTTTCACACAGTGCTTCAGGGAGCCATCAATGGGAAACACTTTCGAGGATGCCAGACTCCTGACAAAGATATGGTGGTTCAATCACGTTACAGGAAAGATGCATTCCAAGAAAGAATCTGTTGATCTGGGAAACTCTGGCAACAAGGGGCTCGCAGCTGATTGAGCTTCAACTCTTATCATTTAATAATTTTTGAATGACCTGTTCTTATTGTTTTTTCAATACCTCATATTTTCATAAATTTATGTGCTTCAGGCACCACATGTTCCATTTGTCAACCTGCCTGGACCTTGTGGTACCTGACCTGTTTCATTCTAAGCTTCTTTTGCATCAGTCTCCGGTTTGGGCTGCGATTTCCTGATCTCCTTCCCCCTTGCCAGTGACAGAATGACTGCTATTACTATTATGGAAAGGGAGATGTAAAGGGAAGAGTGAATGCCTATCATGAATTTCGCCGAGAAATTTCCAAGGTGTGTTTCAACTCCCGCGAAAACTTCGTAAGCGACATACCTTGGAACGCTTATGCTTGCAATTGAAATAGCCATTACGAAACTCCCCAGCATGCCTATGTTGGCCATTGTTCTCAAAAAACCTGAAGAAAGGCCGTAAAGGTCCTTGGGGGAATTTGCCATGACTGCACTGTTGTTAGCCGGATAGAACATTGAAGACCCTATCCCTGTGAAGAATGATCCCACAAGCACAATATAAAGTGAGGAGGACACGCTCATTGTGGAATATATGAGTATGGAAATCCCCATTATTATAAGGCCGGCAGTTGCAGGGATTCTCGATCCAATCCTGTCGGTAAGTTTCCCAAATTGCGGTCCCAGTATACTCCCGACAACATAACCCGGAAGAAGGAGCAGGGAACTGTAGAATGGGGAAAGCCCCCTTATTCCCTGCAAATACATGATTATTATGAAAACAACAGCAAGAAATCCCAAACTCTGGAAGAACGCTGCAAATATTGAGAATGTGAGTATCCTGGACTTGAAAATACGCATGGGCAGAAGAGGTTTTGCCACCCTGGTCTCTATAAAAACAAAAGCAGCTATTACAACGGCACCTGCAATGAGGAAAATCTCGTTGAACAGGTCAAGCCCGTTGGATGTTATATTGACTGCACCGTATGATATGAGGATAAGGGCAAGGCCAAGCGAGGTTGTGCCAGGGATATCGAGCCTGTTCCTGATCTTTTCTCCTGCCTTGATGTACCTCAGTGCGAAGATGAATGCAAATGCACCAATTGGCACATTTATGTAAAAGATGTATCTCCATCCTATGAAGGTTGTTATGACGCCCCCAAGCACTATACCTAACATTGCACCGGCATTATAGCCTACTGAAGTGTATCCGAACACTCTCCCTCTCTTGTTTGGCGGGAAGTTGTCGGCCACTATTGCTCCGCTGTTGGACTGGATCATGGCAGCCCCGCATGCCTGAATTGCCCTGAAGGCAATGAGTTCATCGATTGTTAAAGATGCACCGCAAAGTGCCGACCCGATCGTGAAGACTGCAATACCGGCGCTGAAAATCCTCTTCCTTGTGAGCAGGTCTCCCAATCTTCCCAGCTGGGTTGTTCCGACGGCTATAACCAGCAGATAGATCAGTATGATCCAGATTGATATGGAAAGAGGCGCCTTCAGGTCAACAGTTATTGTGGGAAGGGCAAGAATGACTATGGTAGCGTCTACGGCGCCCATGAGAACAGCTATGAGCAATGCGGTTATGAGTTTGGAATCGGTGCTCATAATAACCGATATCGGTTGTTGATATTTTGCTCTTTTGTATCACTTTTTATCCTGTTTAACGGATCCTTCTGGCCTGAAATCCAGAACATGCCCCTTCTTTTCCAGAAGCTTCATGGTTCTCTTCAAAGCCTCCTCAAGCTGGGGGTCCCTTCCACTGGAATAGTCCTGCGGCATATACTCCACAAGTTCAGGTTCAGTGCCGTAATTCTCTATCCCAAATCCCACGTCACCGAACCAAAGGGCAAATTCCGGCTGCGTTACAGTTGTTCCGTCCATCAGCTTTCTTCTGGGGCTTATCCCCACAACACCGCCCCAAGTCCTTGTTCCTATGACCGGGCCGATGCCCAGGAGCTTGAAAGCATGGCTGAATATGTCCCCGTCAGAACCTGCACTTTCGTTTGTTATTGCAACAACCGGCCCATTGACCGAATCTGCAGGATATGGATGCATATTTCCCCTTCTTGGAATGTCATAGCCCAACCTCTTCCTCTGTAGTTTTTCAAGCAGAAGCTGGGATACGCTTCCTCCCCCATTGTATCTTACATCCACTATCAACCCCTCCTTTTCAGCTTCAACACCATAAAGCCTGAAGAATTCGCTGAACCCGTTCATTCCCATGTCGGGGATGTGAAGATAGCCGATTCTGCCGTCACTTTTCTTGTGCACATAATCTCTCTTTTCCTCCACCCACGATCTGTACCTTAAGTACCTGTCATCCTGCACTGGCTTTACAAAAACAGTTTTCCTCTTTCCGTCTTTGCTTTTCAGATCCACTCTTACCGGAGTCTCATAGCGGTTATACAGAACTTTTCCAGGACTGTTGTTTTCATCAAGATCAACTCCATCTATTGATAAAATTACGTCTTTTTCCCCTATAAAAGATGTGCCTGTAAGAAGGGGAGATTTTTCATTTTCATTTGAAGGATCACCTGAATATATTCTTTCAATAACATATTCACCATTCCTGTAAACAATGTCTGAACCAAGTTTTCCAACCGGATACTCTTCCATTTCGCAGACGTCACCTCCCATTTCATAGGAGTGTGATGTGCCAAACTCTCCCTGCATCTCCCTCATTATCTCTGACAGTTCGTATCTTGTACTTATTGCATCCAGAAGGGGAGAATATCTGTCGTATATTCCAGGACCAACTGATTCTGCCTTTTCCCTATTCCAGTAATTTTCCACTGCAAGTTTCCAGGCTTCACTGAACATCAGCTTCCATTCCTGAAGCGGCTGCACCCTGATCTTTATTCTGGACAGATCAATCTCCTTTTCAGCCAGTTTAATTCCCTCCGATTCATTGCTGATTTTTATATCAGCCATGGAAAGAGTGTTGCCGGCTTTTTTCAGCATGAGAACGTTCAGGTCACCGGACGTCGCTAAATCCGCCACTCCCGTGGATATGACATTTGATGTTCCACTCTTATTTGAGTAGAAGATAACTGACCCGGTCCGGTAAAGACTGGGTGAGGAGTAATATTTCATGCTGCCCTCCAAAGGATATTCCAGCAGCAGCACTCCTTCCTTTAAAGGCAATATTTTCCTGGTACTTGTTTAGCTCCGATTCCAACTCTTTTACAAATTTTATTGACGGACATAGCTGCCTTCTGAACCGAAA
>JAKBSB010000118.1 GCA_021845155.1 Thermoplasmata archaeon | reverse complement strand
AGCATTTCTGGGGTTCTTTCATACCTTGCCATGAATTCTGCCAGGCATAGAAACACTGAATCAAATGTGAATCTATCTGAACGGTTTAACACGTTTTTTCGTTTAAGTGGATCATCAATGAGCCAGCCTGTAAAGGGGTGCAATTCAGTTGTGAGGACTTTTCATACTCATATACTTTACACGGTTTCTATTCAGGGAACCCATCCCAACCCCACTATTTCAGTCCGGGTGACTACACTGTTATGGGTGCGGTGTCTTGAGAATGGTTACACTTCTTCAATTCACAGTTACAGATTAATCAGGAGGTCTTCGCCACAATCCTGATTATGTCACCATCGCTGAGAACATGATCCTTTCCAACAACTCTTCTGGTCTTTGCGTCAATTGCCCTTATGAATCCATTACCGATGTCGGTGTGAATGCGGAACGCAAGATCGAGGGCAGTTGATCCTTCCGGCACCAGAAAGGCATCCGGAAGTATGTTCCCCGCTTTATCTGTCCACTGGCCCTCATCATAAACCGGAAATACAACTATGTGCTTCAGTTTGTCCGTAACAACAGATCCAAGAAAATCGTTAATCCTTGATACCCATTTCTCAGAGAAGAATGATCGCATTTTTTCCAGTGCAACTTTAAGTTTCTCAGGTATTTCAGGTGATATCTCAAAATCAGAGTCAAGGGAGGAGATCATGCCGTGAGAAAACGCTTTCTGCATGGCAAGTTCGTAATCTCCGGAAACCATTGCACAATTATCAACCACTGATCTTATCTTATAGGCAGTTTTTTCGTCAATAAGATCTGCTTTGTTTCCAAGAGGAACAAGTGACTTCGAGACAAAGAGCATGTCCTTAGAAAGCTGTTCAAAATCCTCCTCACCCCATAGTGTAAGTTTGGCTGGATATGAATTCTTAGAAAGAATCACGGCGATCTGTTTTTCATTAAGTCCCATTGATCCTATCTTTTTAAGAAGCGATCTCTCCATTCTGTCGCCGGAAGCATCAGCCTTTTTGGCAAATCTTTCCCATTCCCTGGAGATCTTGGAAGAGAGCCATTTCACCATTTCGATCTGTATCTGCATGAATTCGTCATAACCATGGGTCTTACCGTCGTGATTTACTGGAAAATCAGAAAGATCGAAAATTTGCACAAGTGCATCCGCATCCCTTATATTGTCAAGGAATTCATTGCCCATCCCTTTCCCTTCACTGGATCCCTCTATGAGTCCGGGTACGTCAATAATCTCTAGAGGGACATATCTGGTTCCATTGATGCATGTACCTTCCCTGGGGTTGCATCTCTTCTTTATGATCTTTTCCGGGCATTCAGTTGGAATCAGTGCAATTCCAAGATTTGCTTTTGTGGTTGTAAAGGGGTAGTTGGCAATCTCAACCGTATTCCTTGTAAGTGCGGAATAAATTGTGGATTTGCCTGCATTTGGTTTTCCCACGAGTCCTATCTTCAGCAATATTACCAGATTACAGTATATAATAAAAATCAGCGCATCTTAACTGCAACTTTTCTCATATTGTATCCTTTGGGACAGTCTAGCTTCTCCTCTATTTTTGTTATAGTTGCCTTGGAACCTTCCCTCATGAAGGTCATGTTGCATCTTTCAATATTGGGGCACGTGTAATGATCGCATTCCATGGATTTTGTTGTGACGGTTGATCCCTCCTGAAGTTTTCTGCCGTATTGCATGTTGAGGTATTCCTGTACTTCTTCAACCTCCACTGTTGCCACCTGATCCCGGTTGAAGACAAAACATGGATTACGCTTTTCCCTCACCGCCGTAACCCGATAGGTTCTTCCCGGATCCAGGTTGAAGCAGACGTTTTTTATTCTGCATTCAGCACATCCAACCAGGGGGGTAACAAAAGTAAATTCCATGCCTTCTTTAGCCAGGTCTACGCCAATTAACGAAATTTTTGCCATTTTAACCACTCGTTTTTAAATTATTCCAGTTGTTTCAAGTACCTTCTCAGCAGCTTCAAGGCTGAGATCGCGTTCCCCAAGAATTGTGTAGCGTTCAGGTCTTATGGCGTGTGCTGTGCTTACTGCCCTGATCATGGTCATATCATCAATATTGTAATCTTTAGCTTTAACTGAAAGTCCAAATTTCTGGTAGGTGTTCACCAGGGACCTCCAGTCTCCACCATGCAAAAACATGGATACGATTGACCCTATTGCGCATTGCTCCCCGTGTATGGAATTTCCAGGGTTGTATTTTTCAAGTGCATGGGCTATCAGATGCTCACTTCCACTTGCAGGTCTTGATGTGGAGGCTATTGCCATTGCAGTTCCGGATGCAAGTATCTGTTTGGTTACTAGCCAGACCGATTCTTCAACACCCGGCATAATGAGCTGGGCCTTTTCAACAAGCTCTCTGGCAGCATATTCAGAAATTGCAGCAGCGCTTGAACTGAAATCCTCACCGTGCAGCCTGGCTGAAAGTTTCCAGTCAAGTATTGCGGTAAGGTTCGATATGACATCAGCCGCCCCAGCCGCAAGATACCTGAAAGGTGCCTTTACAAGAACAGCAGTATCAGCTATTATTGCAACAGGCATTGAACCTTCCTCCGATACCGTAAGTTTGTTGGATCGTATGGAAGCTCTTGGAGAAGCTATCCCATCGTGACTTGGTGATGTTGGTACACTAACAAAAGGAACTTTAAGATCGAAGGCTGTTTTTTTTGCAAGATCAATTTTGGTGCCGCCTCCCACACCAATGATTATACCAGCTGATATTTCATTTGCAATGGAAAGAGATCTGGCAAGGTTTTCCTTATCAGCCTTACCCAGTTTTATGGAGACAACCTCAATGTTATTATTCTGAAGGATTTCTTCCACCTCCTTTCCAGCGAGTTCATAGGTGGTATTCCCTGTTAATATCAAAGCTGGTCCAGACTTAAGATTCTGGTTGACAACCAGTGCAACGTTTTCAAGAACTCCATGTCCCACAAACACATCCCTAGGGAAATGCATGGTCTTGAATTTTTCAAACTCCATTCCCGATTCCATGTGCATGACACATATAAAGGTTCACACTGAAGTTGAAATGATTTTCAATTTTATGATACATAACTCGGAAAATGGGATGAAAGGAACATCTTTGGCACTTACGTCCATCTGCATGCTTGAAAACCACTTCTCTTTTATCATATTTAAAAAAACACAGGTATAACTTCATGGATAATTAGAATTATGAAAGAGTTTTTCACTATTGGGTAATGGAAATAAAAAAAATAAGATGGTGGTTTATTATGGAATAGTCCAATGGAATGGAAAACTTGCATCTTATGCTGTAAACACCTTATATTGGATGCCGCTGGAAATTAACCCTTTCAGGACTTTCATGTCCGGTTTATCTTTTTCATGTTAATACCTTATATGTGAGGTGTTCTATTATTATAGTTGTTAATAATATATAATTGATGTGAGTTAAATGGCTTTGTTTATAGATTCTCTGGCTATTATGCTTATTGGCTTAGGTTCAGGAACATTTCTTGGTTCCCTGTTCTTTTTATTCTCGGCCATGGGCAAGTTTGAAGCAATGAAGGAACAGCTTGTAGTACCTGCATTCGTAATCGGTATGTTTGACCTTATAAGTGGGTATGAGATGTCATTCACCTGGCCTCTTCCATCTGGCTACAACATGCTTTTCGGAGATCCGTTGCTCTTCTTCGGTCTTCTGCTGGTAGCCGCCTCGGTAATGGTTTACAAGAACATGAAGGTCTCTTCACTTAGTATACTGTTTGTCATCCTGGGTATATACGTTCTCACGGGAGCGGGAAGTATCCTGACATACCATCTGGAATCAGGGAATAATCTCATAACTGCAATGGGGTTGTTTATAATAGATGGAGTAGCAGCAATATTGGCACCAGTGGTCACCATGAAACCAGCTGGTCCAGGGAAATTCATGTACTACCTGGAATTCGTACTGCTTGTACTGGGAAGTTTGCTTGCACTGTTCATAGGGTACCTGGCACTTCCGGGACACCTCGTGGACTTTGCAAAATACTTTCCAGCGTTCATATTCGGGCTTTAACTTCCCGATTATTTTTAATCATCAATTTTTTCATTTTTCAAGCTCTTTTTCAATACTTTTAAGGTTTTTGTACCAGTATATAAGAAAGGAATCAAAAGTAAGCTTATGCTTTCTGGACCATTCTATATCCTTATTGAGATATGAAAGATGGCTGTTTGGTTTTTCACTCTTCTCATAGGGATCATTGTTAAGGTAGTGGCTGATGTTCTCAATGATCTTTTCTCCCCTTTTTTTATCCGTTATACCAACCTCCATCCTGGTTTTCATCATTTCAATCTCTGATTCGTAGGTGAGCCTCTCAATGGTTCCAGCATCCATCCAGTCATTGTAATAGTTCAGGAAATCTACCCAGGATTTACCCCTGTCCAGAAGATCAAAGTACTCATCAATGGATCTTGCAGTGATATGAAATCCGTACATTTCCGGTTTCTCGTAAATGAGTGATCCAGGATCTATGAACGGAGTCAGGGGTGATATGAATGAATAAACATTCATCTCTTTTCCGGAGTGCCTTATCATCATCTGTCTTGCGTACTCGATATCTTCCCGTAATGCACTCTCATCCTGATGGCTTATCCCCAATGTAAAATAAACATCAAACTTTCTGCATCCCTCCATGCTGGCATAGTCTATGCTATCTTCTAGTTCTTTATTGGAATAGGATCTTCCATTAAATTTCCTTATCTTTTCGGATGAACTCTCCGGGGAAATTTCTGCTGTGAAATCGCTGAAGGTATGGCTCAACTTAGTAAAGTAATCATGAGGCGGTGGAACAAAATATTCCGTGAGCAAAGGTATATCGACATCTCTCTCCTTAATTTCCTTAAAAAAGGCTGAATAGTATTTTTCTCCTGCCTGGTTGATGTCGCCAGCAACGAAGACAGGTGACCCAAGCACCTGCTGGGCCATTTCAATCTCCTCGGCAATGCGCACCGGATCCCTGTATACGGGAGATGTTTTAAAAAAATTATTTTTATATGTAAAATCG
>JAKBSB010000117.1 GCA_021845155.1 Thermoplasmata archaeon | reverse complement strand
TCTTGTAACCCTGACTATTCATAAAGCCAACATGCTACCTTATTGTTTCCATTGTTTCTCAGCGGAGGGTCTTTAGTCTTACATACTTCCATCACAAACGGGCACCTGGGATGAAACCTGCAACCGCTTGGAAGATTGATGAGGCTTGGCACATCTCCGGTAGGGGGCTTGACCTCCTTGGTGTCAGTAGTTGGTACAGAACTGAGCAAAAGCTGGGTATATGGGTGCAGCGGTTTGGATAGCACATCATCAGTTGTTCCATACTCCACTACCTTTCCGGCATATAAAACTGTTATAAAATCTGATATGTACTTAGCTACGAGTATGTTGTGTGTAATAAAAAGATAAGTAAGCTTGTATTTTTCCTGAAGGTCAACAAGCAAATTAAGTACCTGGGCCTGGATGGATTCATCAAGTGCTGAAGTTGGTTCATCCAGGATCAAAAGTTCCGGCCTTTTCATCAATGCCTTTGCAATGGCGATCCTTTGAACCTGTCCCCCAGATAATTCCCTCGCCTGCTTGTTCTTAACTTCATTATATGTAAGACCCACCTGAGCTATAACTTCTGAAACCTGCTTCTCATCAAAATGTCCCAGTGGTTCCGAAACTATATCCTTCACTTTCATTTTTGGATTGAGTGATGTACTTGGGTTCTGAAAAACCATATCCAGCTTTTTTCTTGTCTCTTTATAATTTTTCTTTTCTATTTTAACACCTTCAAAATAGACATCCCCTTTAGTTGGTCTTTCCAGTGTGGTTATAATCTTCCCCATTGTAGTTTTACCTGAACCGCTTTCACCGACAATCGCCACCACTCCACCGCGTTCCATGGATATTGAAACTCCATCCAGGGCCTTCACGAATATCTTGGGAACGCGTACCATGGAATCAATTAACCCTCTTTTCTGTGCAAGATAATATTTCTCAACATTATCCAGTCTTATAATCTCACTCATAAAGCCAGCACCTTATGTCCCTGCCATTATTCTTTACGTAATCTGGTTCATTGTGATAGCACTTTTCGAATACAAATTTGCATCTCGGATTAAACTTGCAGCCGTCAGGCAATGAGAGATATGAAGGTGGAGAACCCGGGATTGAATATAATTTTCCAGTCCTTTTCGGAGAAGAGGGTATACTGGCTATCAGGCCAGAAGTATAGGGATGCATGGGTTTCTTCACAATACCCACGGTATCTCCCTGTTCCATTACCCTACCGGCATAGAACACGAGCATCCTGTCGGATAAGACATAGGCCAGCCCAACATCATGAGTGATGAAAATTATGGACATCTTCGTTTCCTTATTAAGGTCCCTGAGCAATTTTACTACCTGAGCCTGAATAGTTACATCCAGGGCCGTTGTGGGCTCGTCAGCAATCAACAGCTTAGGTTTAAGTAAGAGTGCCATACATATAACAACTCTTTGAATCTGACCTCCAGAGAGCTCATGCGGGTAGCGAATCATGAGTTTCTCGGGGTCAGGCAATCTCAGGCTGGACATGGCTTCTATTACTTCCTGTCGAGAGTCTTCGTAACTTAAGTCCCTTCTGTCTCTCTCGTTTCTTATTGCCAGTGCTTCCAGAAGTTGATCTCCAATCCTCTTGACAGGGTTAAGGCTGTTCAATGGGTTCTGGAAAATCATAAAAACTGTTGTGCCCCTGATCTGTGTCATGTCTCTCTCTGAAAGATTCAGTATGTCAACGTCATTGAGCATAACCCTTCCGGAGGAAGTACCGACCTCAGGCAGCATTCCGGAAATAACCTGTCCAAGCGTGGACTTGCCAGATGCCGATTCTCCAACAAGAGAAACAAACTCTCCCTCATTTATGTCCAGGTTCAGGTTATCAATTACTTTGTAACGTCCAGCCACAGTATTGTATGAAACATCCAGTTTTTTAATGCTTAGTAACACCCAAACACACCCTAATAGTTGATCCTGTTTGATATAATATCCTGCATTCTATCTCCAACAAGTACAAATCCTATAACAATTATAAGGATTGCAAGACCCGGAAAAATGGCGTACCACCACCCTGTAGGCAGTGTACCCACTCCGTTTGCTGCCATTGATCCAAGTTCAGGGATCGGCGGCTCAAGACCGATTCCAAGGAAGGCAAGTGTGGAGTAGGTTAATATAACGTTCCCAAAATCGAGAGCCGCATAGGCAATCACAGGATCAATTGAGTTGACAAACAAATAGCTGAAAAACAATTTCAGGGGAGATACATTATTGAGTTTTGATGCTGTGACATAATCCATATTCTTTATCCTGAGCGTTTGTGCTCTGAAGAACCTTGCGTATATTGGCCACCAGACTATGACAAGAGCAAGTATGACACCGTCTAGTGTTTCGTTAAACAATACTGATAATGCAAGAACGAGTATAAGCGCGGGAAGTGATAGGAATGCATCAGTAACTCTCATTATAACTTCATCAGTATATTTTCCGCGGTAACCAGCCACTATTCCAAGGGCACCTCCAATGAGAATAGCAGAAAATACCACAGCCATGGATATAAACGCATCTCTGGGCATGGCATAGAGCATCCTCGATAAAATATCCTCACCATTTGCATTTGTTCCCATAAGATATGTTAATGTGGGACTGTGGAGTCCTACAAATAAGTTATATTTAAAAGGATTGTGCGGTAGAAGCGCAACAGCCGGTCCGGAAGTTCCAAAAAACATTTCCAGAATTCCCTGGATTAAAGACCATCCTAGAAATGCCACTACAATAACCAGACCGATTATGGCTGTTTTATCTTTAATCATAATTTTCAAATAAGCCGCTAACCGGTTTGTTGGCTTTGGCTCGCTTTTTTCTTTATTGATACCATACCCTGATTCTTCTATCATTCTAACCTCACCCTCGGATCCAAGATTCCATAAAGGATATCTGCAACGAGATTGGCGACAATAACTGCAATAGCAATTATAACGGTAGTCCCAAGTATCCCAATGTAGTCAAGATTGAATACGGCCTGGAATATGTAGTAACCCATTCCATGGTAAGAGAATATATCCTCTATAACAACTGCTCCACCCATAGCATAGGCAAATGCGAGAACGATATAAGTTACCAGTGGTATGGAAGCATTTCTCAGAGCCACTCCATAAACTGCCCTGTTCCTCGAGACACCCTTCATCAGTGTCAGCCGGAAATAGTCAGTTTCCATAACGTCAAGCATCGTTGACCTGGTTAGTCTCGTGATCAGGCCAAATGACAAGAGGGCAACTGAAACCATTGGTAAAATCATATGGTGTACAAGACTTATAAAATAAGGCCAGTCATGTGCCCAGATTGCATTAAGCATTGGAAAAGCGAGAATATCGGGAGGAGCAGCTAAAGTTGGATTTACCATGCCTATTGCAGGAAGCAATTTCAGGTCATAGGCTATAATAAGTTGCAGGGCGGCGGCTAACAGGAAGGTCGGCATGGACCACGTGGCCAGATAAAAGCCTTTCACAACATAGTCAGCAGGCTTTCTCCTCTTACTGGCAGCATAGGCTCCGGTAAAGAGACCTATGATTACGGATAATGTTATTCCCGGGAGTACAAATTCCAAGGTTCTTGGCAGGTATTCCCCTATAAGTGTTATCACGGGTTTGTCATGCAATGGATCATAGCCAAAGTTACCCGTAAGAATATTTTTTGTATAGTCTAAAATCTGAACATAAATAGGTAAATCAAGTCCATATTTTGCCACTATTCCCTTGAGTTGAGAAAGTGTAGCGTGTGGATTTCCTGCATAAAGTCTTGCAAGTGATAATGGATTCGGAGCTATAACATGGATCAAGATGAAAATAAACACGATAAGGATCAATAAGGTTATTACAGCATAAATTCCCCTTTTAATTATGAACGAAACAGTCCTCGTGTCCATTGCACGTAAAGCCTAAAAGGGCATATTAAAGTTTTTTATTTTATCAAAGACATTAAGTCGTTTCAAGATAGTTCCCGGATGCGAATAAAAAGGCTTTCTGGATATTCAACTGGATTGCCTTTATAATATTCACATGCCATGAATAGAACAATAAAAAAGGGAATAATTTCAGGAACAATCAGTCGTACTCAACTTCAAGTCCTGACAGATGCCACCTTATGATTCCACCCCTTATGTTGAATAGATTATTTATCTCATTTTCCATTAAATATGCACAGGCATAGTAACTCCTTTCTCCACTGTTGCATATTATTCCGATTGGGGATTTCAGCCTCTTTAGATCCTCTATTTTTTCCGGAAGTTCATTTAAGGGTATGAGCTGAGAATTTTTAACATGGCCCATATCTCCGTAGTACTCGTAAGGTTCCCTTACATCTATTATCTTTATGTTTTCTTCATTTTCATCCATCAGTGAATAAACATCCATGGGATCTTTTTCTTCAATCTTTTTTTCATTAAATGAATGCATGCTGTCTCCAGGTCCTAATATATTTTAATATTTTAAAATATTGTTAATAAGTCCGCATCTTTCTGGGTTGTAATATGCCAAGTTTCGTTTTCAGTCATTCATAAGCTTAGCTTGTACCGATCTTAAATCTGATTTGACTCTGGGCAGGCCCTGTATCCATGGAACCAGGTTATCTCCTGAAAATCTGGGAATAAGGTGTATATGAAAATGGTATACAGTCTGCTGGCCGTCAGCGCCATTGAGATTGAGGATGTTGACTCCTGACATCCCAAGTTTCTTTTCATATCTTTTAACCAGCAAATGAACGACGCCGACAACTTCCTCCAGAGTTTCCACATCTATGTCAAACATGTTTATGTAATGCCTTTTCGGGATCACAAGAGTGTGCCCCTGCGTGAATGGATTGTTATCCAGGAAAGCAAGTACGTGTTTATTTTCAAAAACTGGGTAAGATGGCTCCATACCCTGAGCAATTCTGCAAAATACACATGGATCCATGGGAAGTTAATGAACGGTTAAGTAAAAATTTATGCTAAGGGAGAAAATGAAACTTTATTGCCCGGAAGGCAGGCGAAATCTCCAAACTTTAATATATTATGGGAATAGGGGAGAGTGTACAATATAGGAGTCATAGGCGGAAGTATGGCAGATGAAAAGTACAT
>JAKBSB010000116.1 GCA_021845155.1 Thermoplasmata archaeon | reverse complement strand
GTGATACAAGATAGGTGAAATTCTCCTTTATGCTATCACTGAGATGATCCGTTAGCGCCGCTGGAAGTATCTGCAGATATTCCCTGACATGTATTCTGTCCATTTCCACAAGGTGTTGTTTTGCTTTATTTACCAGGGACCTGCTGAAAAGATTATATCCTTCCCCATCCGACTGGGAAGATGCGATTGACATCCGGGTAAAAGATTCAAGAAGTGTCGATCTTAATGGTCTGTCCATGCTGTCCCACTGATCCACAGGGTTGCCCTCCTCACCTCTGCCGTGAAGAAATTCACCAAATTCACTGACGAATTTCCCAGCACATTTCAGAACTGATCTCTGGCACCTTCTGTTCACATTGCTTTCCACTGCAAGACCCTGATTGCCGAATCTGTTAAAAAATTCCATTGCGTTTTCATGCATGGGTCTTTCATCATATACTATGTCCAGCAATATTCCTGCATCAATAATGTTGACCTCATCCATTCCGAATCACTGTCATTCCGAAAATATTGCAACGTTCTTTGTTGCATCAATTGCCTTCCTGATTCTTCTTGAGGTACCTATGTTGAAGGTTCCAGAGAATGTCGAAAGATCCGTCATTCTTTCAAGGAGCAGCTCATATTTCAGGACTCCTTCTGTGTATGCAAGTATGATGCTTCCATATACTGCGGAAACCATACCTATCATTGACGTGAGATTTCCGGATCTTTTCTCATCTTCATGGGTCAGATCAATAACCATTCTGCTCATTACGTTGATAAACATATTGAAATATGAATAGAACAGTGTGTCTGTCTCATTCCAGATGCTTTTTTCCAGCATATCCCTGAGGACATTTGACCTGTTGTCCCAGAGAATTTTTACAGTTCTGTCGTAGCAAGCCACCATAATGGTCCTGGTTTCACTCATTTTGAGTGTTGAAATGAATTCGGAGATCTCTCCAAATCTCCGGTCAATTCCATTTATTGATTCCTGAAGATCAATGACGTCTGAATTACTGAAGTCATAAATGTTTCCAGTTATCTCTGTTTCCCTGAACATCAGATCTGCCATTGTACGGAAACCACTGCCGGATTTCTGTATATACTGGGCGAACAGATCCCCCGCGATACCTCTCCATCCGCTATGCTTCTTCTTCAGGCTCTTCTTCATCTCCATCAGAGGAATCGGGACAAATATGTTTTCATCCAGAATAAAATTGACCATGGGACGGAATGCAAAAATTTGTATAAGTATTTTCAAAGGTAATATGTTTAACGCCAACATTGTGACCTCCTCTCCCAGCCCTAGCAGGGAGCTTCCCACTTCAAAGGTTGCTGGCGGAATCTCCGTGGGCTTTAATTCCCCTCGTCCCGAAGGTACTCTTTCCTTCATTCTGAGCCATCCACTTCGCGCACACAGGCACGCATGAAGCAATATGCTATGAGTCCATTATCACTTCCATCTGCCAGCGGATTGAACAGTGTCCTGACAACAATATTATGTTTTCGTTCGCTTTCGTCCCCTATCCTGCGAAAGGGGAATTCCTGCTCGAAATGTTAAAATATTATTTAATTTGTGACAGATAACAGGGCTGATATCAATGGAGATCGTTGTTTACAGAAGCAGAAGAAGGAGAAAAACCATACAGGGATTCGTAAAAGATGGCGTGATAATTATTCACCTCCCCATGGGACTGGATCCATCAGAGGAAAAGAAGCACATTGACCTGATCGCAAAAAAACTGGAAAAAAAGAATTCAGTAAGCCAGAATAAAAATCAAATCCTTCTGTCTGAACTTTTTGCAAAATTTAACAGTGAATTTTTCCTTGGAAGGCTTTCGATTAATTCAATTCAGTTTGTGGATAACCAGAATGTTATAAGTGGAAGCTGTACACCTGCAAATAAAACAATAAGGATATCCGAGAGAATGCTTGATTTTCCTCAATGGGTGCTTAATTATGTGGTCATTCATGAGATGGCTCATCTTGTTCATCCGGATCATTCCAGGGATTTCTGGGATATTGTTAACAGATACAGGTACACTGAAAGAGCCAGGGGCTTTCTAATGGCAAAAGGCATGGAAAGGGATTAGGTGCCGGAGCGCCCATTCACCGGCCGTCGTTGGTGTTGCAAATGATGTCCCCCATAGAAGAAAGTCCATTCTCCAAAGACGAATACCGTCATGTTGAAAGCAGCGCTTCCACTGATTACCGGATCTGTTGCTGCCCCTGTGCTGAATGTGTCAACCGCATTCTGGTACCATGGCTGAGTCTGTGACATGGATTCTCCGAAACCTCCTCCCACAAAACCCATATATGTTCCCTGAAGTCCAGATCCATAAGACCAGTATGTGTAACTGTCTATCCCATGGGCCGGAACTGCGTAAATTGGACCGACCCCAGTAAAATTAACAACGTTACCTGTTACAGGAAACTCCTGACCGTTTGAACCGTAGGCCGTCACCATTCCACCACCCACTGATGTGGAACCATTTGATATGGCCGGGAAACCTGCAGAGGCTGCAGCAGCGTAATCCCCGCCCCATGAACCATAGTCTCCAGACGCAAAGAAGTTTGTAACGCCAACTGCATTCATGGATTCAAGGAGCTGGTTAGCCACAGACTCATACATGGGAGATCCGAAGTAGTTGAGAAACTGTTCCCCAGAACCATATGAGTTGCTTGTTATTGTAACGGATGTTGCACCAGCGGAAGGTCCATAAACCACGTTGCCCGCCGGAACACTCAATGCCTGTCCTCCCGTAAGATAATTGGTCACAAATGAGTATGCGTCAAAGAAGGATGTGTAATCGGCACTTGGAACACCTATTACATCTATGTGCGCACCGGGAGCCATGGTTGCTGCATATTCAATATCAAGAGCAGTTTCCAGTGTCCACCCGTACTCTTCACCTATGAGGATTCCATCGTTCAGTGTTGGTATTCCCACACCGATCTGGGTTACTCTGTCAGGAAGCTGATTTGCATTGCCGAATACTTCTGCCGAGAACTGGGAGAGATATGAAGGATCGATGAGACCAACTTCTATTACAGCAATTGTAACTCCCTGTCCTGTATCCGGTTCCGAGTTTATCGTGTTGTTTCCGCTCCAGAGGTTGGTTGCTCCTGCTAGGGCGGGCATTGTGCCAGGGAACAGGAACTGATATGGTGTCGGGGCTCCACCTGTAAGTGAGTAGTATGCCCACCCATAGTTCCCTATTTCGTAGTTGAGAAAGTCCGACTTGTTGACGTATTGAAGTTGTGAAGACGACGATGATCCCAGTGATGTGGATACCGTCATACCTGGTGTCATGCCTGATGGCATTGCTATCTGTGGCTGTGCCGTTAGGCCGCTCAATCCTGCAATACCGGAGACATACTGTGATATGTATGATGGTAACTTTACTTCCGTTGTGCTTCCATAAACTACATGATTCGCCACATTCCCGGACTGTGCGCTTATATTACCCAGAGAGGGGTTGAATACACCATCGGTTATTGTCTGCTCGTTGAATGCCTGTATTCTGGTATGTAAGGCTGATTCCATCTGCATTACTGATCCAGTAACATACATTCCCATGTTGTCATAGCCCTGTACATTTAAACCGAATGAGGTGAAATAGCTCGATACCTGATCATACTGTTCCTGGTTACCGAACATTTCCGTCAGATCCTGATAGTTAAGGAACTGCCTGTACATGGGACTTGAGGGTCTGAAACGCCATTCGCATATGCGCCCAGGGACCCGGATGGCTTTAACGTTACATACAAGCTCATCTGATAACCCGGACTGAATGCGCTGGTATCCGGTGTTACCACCATGGATCCGACATTCTGCTGCGACGAACCGTTGAATGCTGCTGCCTGCACGTTCTCAAGACTTCCCGAAGAAAAAGACTGGGAAGAGTTTAACGCCACGGAATCTGGCGTTCCCTGAGAACTGAACACAATTCCAAAAAATGACAGGATCATGACCGCAGCCACGATGACCGTCACTAAACTTCTGATTCTCGTTTAATCACCAGAAAAAGATACGGTACCACTCCATTTATCATGTCAGAAACAGTGTTACGTAACTCTGTTTTCTTTCATAACTTTCCGGGTATCTGTTTAATATTTTCTCATATGAAACCAAGGGAATCACGAAGTAGATCGGCGGGTTTCCTTTTAATGTCTGTTTCAAGTTGGGAGATTATGAAATCCCTGTCCTTTGATGTTATCTGGAATCCCATTTCCCTGGAGGCTATAACTATGCCTCCCACACAGACGTGATAACCGTAAAAGAATTTTGGCCTGCACTTTGAGTTTGCAGTTATGGTATTTGTAAAGAATTTTCCTGATCTTACTGTGCCTCCAAGCACAGAAACCTCAGGGCACTCCCTGAAATTGACCATTGCCGCGTTGATTACTGAGGCGGCATATTCAGCGGCCTCCTGCAGAATTGAAAGTGCAGCTTCATCCCCTTTAGATGCAAGCATTGAGATGTGTGGAGCCAGAAGGGCAATCTTTCTCTTGTCCTTCTGCCCTTCAAGGTTCCCCATTATGTCCCTGAAATCACCCTGGAAATATTCTTCAACAAGCTTTACAAGAGAGTCGCCGGGCATGATACCGTCCTTCTGTCTCTGTGCAAGAGTTATGCTCCTCCTGGCCATCCATGAAGCGGAACCCTCGTCCCCTGCAAACCATCCCCATCCCCCTATCCTGTTAAGCTCTCCATCCTTCTGGTAGAACCCGACGCTTCCTGTTCCAGGTGCAAAAATTATCCCATCCTGGAACATGTTGCTCATCCTGTACGCAATGTATCCGTCATTTTCCAGTGTGTATGGATGGCTACCCATAACATTCCTTACAATTCTGTTTCCAAGGGCAGTTGCCTCCTTTGAATCACCTGCACCCGCCACACCAAAAATTACGTACTTGACCTGCGAAAGATCTTTATCCGCACCTGAAAGTGCCTGATCCATGGCGTCTCTTATGTTATCTTCTGACACGTCCTGTGATACCGTCATGAAGTTGGAAGGGCCAGCTATGCCTGATGACAGAAATGTCCTGTCTGACTCATCAAAAAGTATTGCACATGTCTTTGTCGCCCCACCGTCTATTGAAAGGATCAGGTTACGATTTCTGTTAACCACGTTAACATCCA
>JAKBSB010000115.1 GCA_021845155.1 Thermoplasmata archaeon | reverse complement strand
CCGGGCAGATGTTCAGGAGAGTTGCAACTCACGTGGGAATAGTTGAACTCCTGTATGACTACATGAAATTTCAGAAGAATGGGACAGTAGCCGAGAATGGAAAAAAGATTCCAGTTTCAGGCCTTATGCCCACCCAGATGGAGGTGCTAAACAGAGCATTCAATCATCTGGTAAATGAGGGACAGATCACTGGCACATTTGAAGAGTTCATGAACTTTGTTCAAACAAAGCCAACAACAGCCATGGACACAATAGACAAGTATGAGCAGATAATGAGAAACCTCGAGTATGTACCGAATTCACCCACCATGATGAATGCAGGAGCAAGACTTGGACAGCTTTCTGCCTGTTTCGTTCTGCCAGTATCAGACAGTATAGAGGACATATTTGACGCCCTGAAGTACCAGGCAATGATCCACAAATCCGGAGGCGGAACTGGCTTCTCCTTTTCACGGCTGAGAGCAAAGGATGATCTTGTCGGATCAACAAAAGGGGTTGCATCTGGACCTGTTTCATTCATGAAAATATTCGATACCACCACTGACGTCATAAAGCAGGGTGGAAAGAGAAGAGGAGCCAATATGGGTATCCTGCAGTTTGACCACCCGGACATAATGGACTTCATCATGAGCAAGGATTCAGAGAATACAATACTTAGCAATTTCAATATTTCAGTCGGGATGACTGACGAGTTCTTTGAGAAGCTGGATGCAGATGACTACATAGATCTCAGAAACCCCAGATCAGGGAAAACTGTCAACCGCATAAAGGCCAGGACAATGTGGGAAACCATAATAAACAAAGCTTGGCAGACGGCAGATCCGGGACTGATATTCCTTGATGAAATAAACAGGAAGAATCCCGTGAGGCATATAGCTGACATAGAGGCAACCAATCCATGTATAACTGGAGACACTTTTGTATACACTTCTGAAGGCATAAAAAGAGCAAGAGATCTTTATCAGGATGGGAATCTGATAAGGGTAGTTACTGACAGAAGAACATTTGGAAGCCGCTTCCAGAATGCATCAAACATGATCATGACCGGAATAAAGCCTGTTGTTAAAATAAGGACAAAAGAAGGTTTCAGGATAAGGCTTACGAGAGATCATCCGATTTACAGTGATGAGAGAGGGTGGGTAAATGCAGGCGATCTCAAAAACGGTGAGAAGATACGCATATTGAGTAACGAAGGAGGTTTTGGCAGAAGTGGAAGCCTTGAAGAGGGAAGAGTACTCGGGTGGCTTGTAGGGGACGGCCATATAAACAAGGGCCCTGGAAACAAAAGAGCAGTACTTTCGTTCTATCATGCTGACAGGCCCATGGCAGATAAATTCGCAGGATATGTCAATGATCTGGTAAGAGATCCTGTTAAGAACAGGAAATATGAAATTGGAGTGGTAAATGTTGAAAGCAGAAACGTTTCCACTGTTGCATCTGAAAGACTTAAGGAATATGCTGTCCAGATTGGACTGGGTGAGAACAAACTCCGTGTTCCTGAAGCAGTGATGACCGGCAGCATGGAGATGCAGAAGGGATTCCTTCAGGGACTCTTTGAAGCCGATGGTACCGTAGCAATATCCCCTGAATCCAGGTATAGTGTCAGATTGACTTCAATCAGTGAAGAGATGCTTCAAGAAGTACAGGTTTTACTCCTTAACTTTGGTATTTACAGCAGAATTTACCTAAACAGGAAAAAAGCAGGGATAAGGAAAATGCCAGATTCCAAAAGAAATGACAAAGAGTACCTTTGCCAGGCACACCATGAGCTTTCAATAGCCAGAGAAAGTATACTGGTATTCGCAGATAAGGTCGGATTCATTTCGCCACGCAAGAACGGAAAATTAGAAATAATAAGAAGTTCGTATGTTAAGTCACCGAGAAAAGAAAAGTGGAACGCAAGAATAGAATCCATTGAAGATGACGGAACGGAGGAGGTTTTCGATCTCATAGAACCAGTTACGCACACGTTTACTGCCAATGGAATTGTAGTACACAATTGTGGTGAACAGCCGCTTTTGCCTTATGAATCCTGCAACCTTGGATCCATAAACCTGAGCAAATTTGTCAGGGATGGAGAGGTTGATTATGAGAGATTAAGAGAGGTAATAAGGCTCAGCACAAGATTCCTTGACGACGTTGTGGATGCAAACAAATTCCCTGTTGACAATATAGAGGAAATGACCAGAAAGACCAGAAAGATAGGCCTTGGATATATGGGATTCGCCGATATGCTTCTCATGCTTGGAATACCTTACAACAGTGGAGCTGCCCTGGAAATGGGAGAGAAGGTAATGAGCTTCCTCCAGGAGGAATCCCACATGGAATCGGAGAGGCTTGCCGAGGAGAGATTTGTATTTCCGGGATGGTATGGTTCAACTTACCAGGAACAGGGCATAAAGATGAGAAATTCCACAACAACCACAATAGCCCCGACCGGCACAATTTCAATAATAGCAAATTGCTCGTCTTCAATAGAGCCTCTGTTCGCACTGGCTTTCGTGAGACATGTACTTAACGGGCAGGAACTTATGGAAGTGAACAACCACTTTGAGAATGCATTAAAAGCCAGGAATATCTATTCAGAAGATTTAATGCACGAGGTCGCAAGAACCGGAAACCTGCATGAAATAGATCTTGACCCTGAAATAAAAAGAGTATTTGTAACTGCCCATGAGATAGAGCCGGAATGGCATGTACTTATGCAGGCAACATTCCAGAGATACTGTGATTCAGGTGTGTCCAAGACCATAAACCTTCCATCGGATGCCTCTCCTGACGACATAGCCAAGGCATACAGGCTTGCAAAGGACCTGCACTGCAAGGGTATAACTGTCTACAGGGACCAGAGCAAGGTTCAGCAGGTTCTCTACAGCGGAACAAAGAGCAGAAAGGAAGAAAAGAAGGAGATCAGGAAACCTGAGGTGGAGCAGAAAGTCATAGAGCTCATGACCAAAGTTCCTGACAAATATCTTAAACTGGATGCAACCTTCGATCCTGCATGCCCGACCGGCAAATGCGACAAATAATTTTATTTCACAAAAATTTTATTTTTTTAATTCCATTAATTATTGCTGAATTCTTTCTATTATAGCTCCGTTGGCCATGCCCCCACCTTCGCAAATAGCGATCAGTCCGGTCTTTTTTCCACGACGTTCAAGAGCATTGATCATTGTTGCCAGAATTCTTGTCCCTGTTGCACCAAGAGGATGCCCAAGAGCTATTGCTCCTCCATGTACATTCAGTTTATCAGAAGGTACATCAAACTCTTCCTGCCACGCCAGGACCACAGGGGCAAAAGCCTCGTTGACCTCAAAAAGGTCAATCTGATCTATGGACATATTTGCCCTTTCCAGAAGTTTGTGTGTAACAGGAATTGGGCCGGTAAGCATTGTTACAGGATCAACACCAACTGCAGCCGTTTCAATTATCCTTGCCCTTGGCTTGAGATTATTTTTTATGGAGAAATCATCATTTGCAATCAATGAAATGCTTGCTCCATCAGATATCTGGCTAGAGTTTCCTGCGGTTATTAGCTTTAATCCGGGAAAAGCGGGCGGGAGCTCCATCATTTTATTCAGGTCCGGTTTCTGCCTTACACCCTCATCGTGGTCAAAGGTTATGATTTCCCCTGTTTCGTCCTGTTTTATCCCAATCTTCACCGGAACTATCTCCGATTGCATACTTTCTGAAGCCGCAGCCGCCTTTCTGTGACTGTCATAGCTCAATATGTCCATTTCATTCCTCTCAATATGCCATTTATTGGCTATCATTTCTGCACCCTTTGCCTGGCTGAACCATTCGTCCTCTATGCCGTATCTTAACGTGAGACCAAGGGTTATGGGATTTCCTGTGCTGTTAATGGTACTTCCCAGAGGGACCCTTGTCATTGATTCGACCCCTCCCGCCATTACTGCCTTATACTGGCCTGACCTCACCCCGTTTGCTGCAAACTGGAGTGACTGCAGGCTGGAACCGCATTGTCTGTCCAGTGTGACTCCAGGAACTGATTCGGGTAAACCGGCTGAGAGCCATGCATTCCTTGCAATGTTAAACCCTTGATCCCCCGCCTGACTCACACACCCTATTATGAAATCCTCAATCTGTGAAGGTTCAACTGAGGTCTTCCTGAACATTGCTTTTGTGAGATCTCCAAGCAGATCAACAGGATGGACATCGCGCAGGCTTCCGTTCCTTTTTCCTATGGGTGTCCTTATGGATTCTACAACATAGGCTTCTTCCAGAGTTCTCACTGTCATTATGATATCATTTTGACATAGGTCTAGGATTATTTTAACGTTTATGCCTATTTTTGACTGATGTCTGATGTTAACAGCAGAATTATTTAACAAGCGACAAACACATTATTTTTTTCCAGGACTCACTAAAACTTCACGCTGTTTCTCCCAGTTTCTTATGAGCCTGTAATAGAGAGCTGCACCCCCTACTTGAAGGACTCCTCCTATGATCAGAGGGAGTGGAAAATAGATATCCATCAGATAACCTGCAGCACCAGATGTCATCTGGGATCCCCTTGTGGAAACTCCCTGTATGCTTGAAGCTGCTCCAAAGTCCTCCTTACCTATACCCCTTACACTTATTGCACTCCTCATAGGTGCCCCCAGACCAGCTATTCCGCTTCTCAATGAATACAGGGAAAGAGCGAGGACTACAAATGGGGAGAATGCTATAACAAGGAGAATTGCACCCTGAAATATCCTGGTGACTGAAGAAACGGTTATTGCCCTGAATTTTGCAGTGTTAATGTACTTCCCTGAAACATATGATCCAATAGCCATTGCAATGTATGCAAATGTGAATATCTCTCCCACAAAAGATACTGTTATGTTGAATCGGAGTTCAAACCATAAGGGGAGAAGTGGGATGGCTATTCCAAGACCTGCTCCGTTGATTATATTCGGCCCTATGATCCTGAGCGTATAAAGGAGGCTTTCCCTTTTCATGACATGTGTGGTCTTCCGTGGCCTGAATCGTTCCCGGAGCATGAAGAGCGAGATGAATGAAACTGCCATCATGATGGTTGAAACAATGAAAAGAAGCCGGAACGATTCTATTGATCCATATATTGGAGCTATATAACCATGAAATATCAGCAGTATTCCCCCAAATACCGCGAAAACTGATGCTACAACATTGATCTTTGACAGCATCCACACTCTTCTGTGCTCTTCTGGCCAGTTGCTTGCCACAAAT
>JAKBSB010000114.1 GCA_021845155.1 Thermoplasmata archaeon | reverse complement strand
AGTATATGGCAGTCCGGAACCTGGTCCTTGATCTCATAGATCAGGTTTATTGTGCTCACTATGTTTTTGACCATGGTTTCCTTTGCCTGCCTGAGGCCGATCATTGAATATGGGGCTGATCTCTGTTCTGCCAGGTGCACAACGGCCTCCGGTTCCGTTGCCTTTATGACTTCATGCATCTTTTCTGAATCACTCACGTCTCCCCTGAAGAATCCTATATTTCCAATGCCCATTTCCGATGCCTCGGCGATTCTTTTCTCCATGGACCCTATGGGAAGAGCTGATTCGGAGTGGACTTCCCTGACACGCCTCCTTGTGTAAAAATTATCAATGCCGGTAACTTCATGGCCTTCCCTCAACAGTCGGAGGGCAAGGGGCCAGCCGATGTATCCATCAATTCCCATTATTAGGACACGCATATAATGGGTTAAGGAAATCTGCTTAAAAATGCTTTCAGGATTTCCTCCTTGCATTATTTAGATATAATCGGATGTAATGATCTCTACATTTGTCAGTTGCAGTTGAGTTCCTGAAGGTGTTTATTCCCCTGTTCGTGGTCATCGACCCTTTCAGCAGCATGGTCCTGTTCATGTCCCTTACATCAGGGATGGATGCAAAGGCAAAGAAAGCCATAACTGCTGATGCAGTTGTATACGGCGGGATAATCCTCATATTCTTTGCACTTGTGGGAAATTTCATCATACTCTTTTTCGGTATATCAATTCCCGCCCTTGAGATTGCCGGGGGGCTCATCCTCCTCATAATGGGGATTGAAATGGTGAGGCAGGGGGACAAGCCTCCGTCTTCAGGCGGGAGATCCACGGCTTCAGATGTTGGAATCGTACCCCTTGCAACTCCGCTTCTTGCCGGTCCTGGTGCAATATCCCTTGTAATCATACTTATGGAGGGAAGCCTCACTACAAAAATAATGACCCTTGTCTCAATAGTTCTCCTATTCCTTGTGGTTTATATCTTCTTCTTCTTTTCCAGCAAAATTGACAGACTTTTCGGGGACAAGGTCATGAAGGTCATAACAAGAATTTTCGGGGTGCTTGTGGCTGGATTCGCCGTGCAGTATTTCCTTAATGCCCTGGCCCTGCTTGGGCTGAAATGAGGTATTTCCAGATTACGAGGACATTATTGTGAGAACCTCGTCCACTGTCCGGTAGAATTCTTCACTTCTGGTGTTCCTTGGCCTTGGAAGATCTATCCTCTTAGCCTCTATGACTTTGCTGGGACGCCTGCTCAGGACTATTATGCGGTCGCTCATCTGGACAGCCTCGTCAACATTGTGCGTCACCATCAGTACAGTGTGTGGAGGAAGCTCCGGGGATTCCCAGAGATCAAGAAGCTCTTCCCTGATTGCCTGTGCAGCAAAAACATCCAGTCCCACAAATGGTTCGTCCAGCAGGAGGATGTCCGGGGAGGTTGACAGGGCCCTGGCAATTGATGCCCTCTGCTTCATTCCCCCTGAAAGTTCCCTTGGATAAGCTTTTTCAAACCCGTCTATTCCGACCATCTTTATGAATTTCAGTGCAGTTTCCTTCCGGACCTTCTTGTCTCTTTCAATTGGCTCAATAACTGCCTCAACATTCTGGAGAATGTCAAGCCATGGGAAAAGTGCAGGATTCTGGAATACCACTGATATCCTGGATTTATTGTCGCTTATGGGTTCCCCGTTTAGAAGTATAGAACCTGATGACGGTTGAACCAGTCCCAGAACCATCTTTAGAATTGTTGATTTTCCGCAGCCCGATGGACCGATTATGGAAACAAATTCGTTCCTCTCAACCGAAAATGTGACATCATCTATGGATATGAGCTTTGTTTTGCCCATTGGATATTCCATGCGCACATTCTTCAGTGTAAGGAGTTCTGCCACATCTGGTTAACGGAAAGATATATATGTAATTTTTACAGGTTTCGGGTTCAGTTTACTTCGAACTCTTTCCCGTTGAATGGAAGAGTTACGTCGTATTCTGTGAGATCTTTTGCCAGTTTCTCCCTTTCGTCCCCATGGCACAGGATTATTTTCTCAGGATCAACCGCCTTGACAAACTCGAGCAGATCGTCATGGCCTGCGTGTGCAGACATATCAAAGAACTCAAGTTTCATTTCAGGCTTGACTGTTGCACCTGCAATGTTGATTGTGCCGTTTTCCATCAGAGACCTCCCGTTTGTGCCCTCGACCTGGTATCCGGTCAGGAATATTGCACTCTTGGGATCGTTCATGAGCTGCTGTATGTAGTACAGTACAGGTCCCCCGTCGAGCATTCCGGATGTTGTTATGATTACATCCGCCTCGTCCACAATTCTCTGCCTCATTCCGTTTCCACGAACCTGCCTTACCCTGCCGACAGATTTCCTGAAATCCTTCATGGACCTGAGGAAACCTGGAGTATTAAGGTAAATGCCCGTAATCCCGTTTCCCATGCCATCCACGAATATGTTCAGGTCCATGTCTGAAAGTGTCATCATAAGTTCCTGAGTCCTTCCAACTGCAAATGATGGTAGTATAACCTTCCCGTGGTTATCTATGACCTCTTTTATATGACTCTTGAGCCTTGCCTTAACCTGTTCCCTGTCCTCATGGAACTTCCCTGCATAGGTGCTCTCCATGATGAGAACATCCGTCTTCATGGGCTTTGCCCCCGTAAGGAGTTTTGTGTCCCTTGTGTAAAGATCGCCGGTAACCATGACTGACTTCCCGTTCTCGAATCTCCACATTGTCGAGCCTGGTATGTGACCTGCTGAATATGGAGTTACTGTAAGCTCACCAACATTGAAACTCTCACCATATGTGGAGTTTACAAATGATCCATAAAGAGAATCCACGTCGTCCCTGTTGAACCTGGCTGGGTAGCCCTCCAGTCCCATAATTTTTATGGAATCGTTCAACAGCGGCTTCATGCTGTTTGCCGTCATTGCCGTTGCATAAAGATCCGGTTTGTCCTTCTCGTAATATACCGGAAGGGCGCCTATATGATCCAGATGTGAATGCGTAACAAATATGCTGCTCACTTTCTCTGGTGGGAGTGGATATTCTGGAGGCTTCTCCGGGATTACCCCGTAATCCACAAGAATCTTCTCAGTCTTGAACTCCATCTTTATGCCTAGCCTGCCTACTTCTTCTGCACCGCCTAAAAATTTTACTTTCATTTTTTCCTCACGCTTTTGCATTTTCCAATCGTCTAGAACAATTACAGTTTCTCTCGCCGTTTATTTTTGGAAGAGATTCTGTCAATAGTTTGGTGACCTTGACTTCGTTATGCTTCATTGTCTCCATTACCTCGAACGCATCTACGGGTTTATCAGCCCATACGTCGTAATCTGTAACGGATGCTATAACGGAATAACACATTGCCATCTCGTCTGCGAGATTAATCTCCGGTACGAGTGTCATGCCTATGATGTCTGAATACTGCCTGAACATTTTTGATTCAGACCTTGTTGAGAACCTTGGTCCTTCAACCACTGCATATGTACCTGAACCGTGGCAGCTTATGCCGTCTTTCTTCGCCTGGTCGGTAAAAATCTTTGCCATATGCGGACAGAATGGATCTGCCATTGAAATATGGTAGACTTCCGGACCATCGTAGAAAGTGAGTTCCCTTCGTCTGGTATAGTCGATGAACTGATCTGGTATGACTATGTCCCCGGGTTTCATTTCCTCCTTCAGGGAACCAACTGCATTGATGGCTATGACTCTCTTGACTCCTATGCTGTTGAGAGCCCAGATGTTTGCCCTGTAGTTGACCTTGTGGGGAGGTATTGTATGGCTTTTGCCATGCCTTGGTATGAAGGCAACCTCAACGCCGTTAATCTTTCCTATCTCAATCTTTCCTGATGGTTTTCCAAAAGGTGTTTCAATTTCTACTGATTTTTGATTGGACAGCAGGTTATACAAGCCACTGCCGCCTATTATTCCTATAAAAGTCATTCTATCACTGTATTCTAGTTAAATCTGATGGTAAATTTTAAAGGAGTATATAATGTATATGTAATTGCAACCCTTAACCGAAATCCTGATTAACGGTGAACATTTTTGGCGACAATCTTCTGCATTCCTGATCCATACTGGGCTGCAGTTTTCTTCAGGTTGACAACCTCGTCCGGGAGGCCTATCCTTCTGGCCACTGATCTCAGAATAAGTTTTCTTCCTTCTACGTTTATATGCTGGTTGCGAGGTATCGCACAGGCAATATCTGTCACTATCCTGTTCATGTAGGGAAGCACGATTATTTTTCCCAAGGAATCAGCCATTTTTTTCTCCCTGGGACTGGTGACCTTAATGATCTTCTCTATATCTTCATTGTTTGCAAGGTCAGGTTCCCTTTCATATTTCTGGTAACCGTAAAAGAATTCGTCTGCGCCCTGCCCGGTCACGATATATTTCTCTGTAGCATGCCTGAGAACTGATAGAAGGACTGCCTCGTATCCCATATCCCCGGCCTTGATTCCGGGATCAATGACCCTTAACTCATTAAGAAGTGAGTGGATGTCCATACGATCAAGTATTATTTCTTCCACCTTGAACCCGAGGATCCGGGAAATTCTCCTTGAACCTGCGATGTCTTTTGAATTGGAAAACCCTGCTGTGTAGGGTTGTAGCTGGAAATCAGAAAGCGCAAGAAGTATTGTGGAATCCAGTCCCCCGGAATATGAAATGGCGCTGTTTCCTGACGGGAGATCATGAAGCTGGTTCCTGATGGATTCGATGATGGCATCGATCATGCCCTCATGAACCGACCCTTCCGCAGTTCCTTGTTTGCCCTTTTCCATATTTCTTCTCCAATACAAAGCGATTATATAATCAAGGGTATTTACTTTTCGTGGATTACGTTCCAGACACTTCGGTCATTGTAGATGGCAGGTTTAACAGCTTCATAAAGAAGAAAGAGGGTTCAAAGGTGATTCTGGCGGAAGCCATGCTCGCCGAGGTTGAACACCAGGCAAACCAGGGGAGATCCATTGGTTTTGCTGCCCTGCAGGAACTTAAAAATCTGAGGAAGATGGCGGATTCGAATACAATATATCTCGAGGTATATGGCAGAAGGCCAAATGACTGGCAGATAGATAAGGCCAGGTCAGGAGAGATTGACGAGATAATCAGATCGACTGCGGCGGAACTTGGTGCCACCCTTGTAACCGGAGATAATATACAGAGAGACCTTGCGATCATAAAGGGAATAACTGTAGAGTTCCTTGAGCATCCCAAGAAAGTAATGCGAAGCATCGAGGAGTTTTTCGATGAAACCACAACATC
>JAKBSB010000113.1 GCA_021845155.1 Thermoplasmata archaeon | reverse complement strand
ACATCTATGTCAAACATGTTTATGTAATGCCTTTTCGGGATCACAAGAGTGTGCCCCTGCGTGAATGGATTGTTATCCAGGAAAGCAAGTACGTGTTTATTTTCAAAAACCGGGTAAGATGGCTCCATACCCTGAGCAATTCTGCAAAATACACATGGATCCATGGGAAGTTAATGAACGGTTAAGTAAAAATTTATGCTAAGGGCGAAAATGGTCAGCATAAAATTACAATGAGGGTATGAGTACACAGGCAGAAAATGAAAATTTATTGCCCGGAAGGCAGGCGAAATCTCCAAACTTTAATATATTATGGGAATAGGGGAGAGTGTACAATATAGGAGTCATAGGCGGAAGTATGGCAGATGAAAAGTACATGCCTATTGCATATGAAGTGGGAAAATTACTGGCTGAAAGAAAAGCTACCGTATTCTGCGGCGGACTTGGTGGCGTGATGGATTGGGTTTCAAAAGGGGTTTCAGAAAACGGCGGCTCAGTTGTCGGGATCCTTCCCGGTTTAAGGGTTATGGAAGGCAACAGCCACCTCAGCATAAAAATTCCTACAGGAATTGGTTATATGAGGAATTTCCTGATAGTCAGGGCATCGGAGTCACTGATCGCAATTGACGGATCGTCTGGAACACTGTCAGAAGCGTCTTTTGCAATCTCAGAAGGAAAAACTGTAGTGGCAATTGGAGATCTTGAAATCGATCACAGAAAACCCGGAGATGGAATTTTCATGCACGCCTCTGATCCATCTGAAGCTGTTGATATGGCAATGAGGGAGGCAGAGAAATACCGTTCATCTCCCTTGATGGAAGAAAATAAACACTGATCCTCAGATTCTCTTCTTCCAGCCCGGGTTTATCTTGATCCTGTTAATAACAAACAGATCCATCGCAAGATTTATGATGATGGCAGCAGCACTTGCGGCCAGGACAATACTGAGTATTTTTATGGATGTCAATGCAGTGAGGAAAGGGAGTGCCGGAATGTGCGGGAAATATGTCGGAACTGAATAAAATGGCAGAAGGGATATGGAAACAAACAGTGTTATGTCAAGAAGGGCTATGAAAAGCTGAAGACCCACTGATCCCAGCATAAATGCATCATAGATCATATAGCTGAGAACTATTGCCACGGCACCCAGGAGAACAACTGAGGGATCAATGAAATATACAGAAACTGCAGCAATCAGGCAACCTGCCCCCACAATCAGGGAGATGGCGCTGCCTGTTACATTCCTGGTGGTGATCCTTTTCCTGTTCCAGAGGAGTGAAAGGGATATCATGGATAGACTGGAAAGCACCATGAAATCTGTTATGTCAACAAGAAATGATCCATTGCTCAATGAAAGTATAACAATAAGGAGAAGAGTGAATATCCATGAAACGGATGATATAGATTTTGGAAAAAATCCATCCTCCCCAAGGGTCCTCAGATGCCTGGATGCTGCAAGAAACGCAGGGACAAATGTCGTAATGGTGGCTATGAGGAATATGACTGCAGTAAGTGCTTCTCCAAGAATTCCCAGGTACTGACCCGCTATATATATCATTGGTATATTAGAGCTGCTCACTGCAGTTGCGTTGGCATGAAGGGAGAACAGTGCGAAAGCAAGAAGAATCATTACGCTTGAAGCTATGAGAACAGTTGTGAACATTGCAGCAAAAACCTGTGTCTCCTTGTTGTAAAGCTTACCCTTGCGAATCCTTGAAAGAATTGGAATCTTGCCGGTCTCAAGTGTCTCCCTTTCCATTGCCTGAATCTCCTGGAACCCAAAAAACAGGATGAAAAGATAACCTGTATTTTCAAGGATATCCTCAACAATGTTTCCATGCGGGAGAGTAAATATTCCAGAAAGGTTCCACGATCCTATGAAACCAAGTGCTGTGGCCTGATATACTATGACAGCGACCAGTATAACAACAAGTGCCACCTGTATAATTCCTATTTTTTTAATGAATCTTCTTTCGAAGAATGAATTGAGTATGAACCATAATATGAAAATACCTGTTATGGAATAAACAACTATGCTGTTCAGGAGACCGGTGTATCCAAGGGCTGTAAGAATGCCAGGTATTACCTGGAAATTAAACTCAACAAAAAATATTGCTGAAAAAGCAGCCAGTGCTGTATTAGCGATCCACATGGAAAATCTGGAAATAAAATACCTTACCGAGCTTGGCCCTATGGCCATCTTTACAAATGACGGCCCTCCAACAGCGTGCATGCCTTTTAAACGAACCTGGTGGTACATCACATTGTAAATCCGGGCCATGAGGAATGAAAGGGCAGTGGCCAGGAGCAGTGATATGATTGACACAATTGCATACTGTTCCACATTAACTGGAAGTATTATGAACAGTGGCGATCCGATGGTGGAACCTACGCCTATGGCAAGAAGGATGTAAAACCCGTATGTGGGGTTTGGAAGGCCATGGCTGGATGGTCTGCGGAACCTTACAATAAGGGATTCCGGAAGTATTGAAATAAGTGCAATGCCGGATATGACCCCAATCACCGAACCCAGGAGATCCATGATAAATCCCGGAACCATGTCATGAGCCAGGTTTGTCTTCGTGAGACCCCCGAGGAGATAAGATGCGGAGAATATCAGCACTATTATCCCAAGTGCCACGACGATTATCTTGAAAACAAGCGGGATGATCTTGGAATAGCTGAAGTTTATCCTCATTTTAACCAGAGACCAGAAGCCCAGCTTCCTTCAGGTTTCCCGATGCCTGTCTCAACATATAAAACGCCGAGATCAGCATAAGGATGGATATGAAGAAATCCACGATTATGATTACGTCAAAAAACCCTATGGTGTTCGAATATGTTAAAATAAAATTCTTGAAATAGTCAATAATCCTGGACGGATCTGCCACTGAGAATATTGACGGTATTAGGAGGTTGAGCCCTATGAGAAGGAGGAGTCCTGCGAAAACGATCTCTCCAATGGCCATGAAAAGGAGATTCCTGAAATCCACTGCCTTTCCCCTCTGGATAATTTCCCTGAAATTGGCAACATCCTCATCATAGGAATCAAAAATTCTTCTTCTCATGTCATTCTGAACCTGCGGGTCATTCCTTCCGAGTATCATTATTGACTTTATGTCAAGGAACAGCCTTTCCATAATTGGGTCAAGAGGTTCTTCTTTATCAGCCATAAAATTTCTCCTATGGCTATTTTATCATGCCTATATATCTCTTTTCGTTGTTCCTTTTATTAATCTATCCGTGAAATCCCCAGTACGGGAATGGTATTTTCAGGGTTCCGCCAGGAATGCATCGTTTTGATTGAGACTACAGGGAATTCTTAATAAACTTTAATGCATAGCCACTTAATGGCTCAGAGTGATATGCAGGAAGAGATGGAATACGCACGCACTCTCTATTACGCATTAACTGATCTACTGGATGCCATTTCATATTCCGACAGGGCTATGGAAGACCAGAAAGATCTCGAGGAATTTAACAACCAGATTAAAGCAAGAATGGACAGGGTTGACAGGATAAAAGATGATATTTCAAAACTGCTGAAAACTTTCCAGGAGGAATCCGGGTCAACAGGTTTTCAGGAATATGCCGACCAGCTTCTGGAGTTCACAGGAGTACTTCTGGGCAGGTATAAGGATAAAGTCTCGAAGGATATTGCATCAAACCAGCAGGAAATCATAAACAGCGTCGAATCAGACAGATCCAAGGCAACCAAGAGTGCAGAGGCCTTTCTTGCCAGGGACCCGATTCCGGTTAACGAAAGGAATTTCTCAATAAAATTCGCTGAAGGGGCATACGACGTGAGGATCAAGAACAGGTGCCCGAGGGATATATATTATGAATTTGCAGCCAATACCAAAAATTCTGATCTTCTGAAATCCCAGCTTTATTTCGCGGCCCTGTCCAAAGGATACAAGATTCCTGTAAGAACTGCAGAGACCTGGATAAGCAAGGACCCTGCAGTTGACTACGAGAGGATGGACCGATACTACCTGGACTCCGCGGAACTCACCAAGCAGAATCTTTCCGTGGTATTTGTAGACCCCGAGAAAGAATCGCAGTTCAGGATTGTTCTCTCAAGAGCTGATTCAAGCATTTTCCTGGACGTGGAATACAGTGACAAGCTCCAGAAAGTCGATGTAACATCTCAGCCTGCACTGAACAACAAACTTGAATCAGGGGAACTTACAAGCATAATGGATCGCCTGACAAGAAGCATTGCCGACCTGCAGGAAAAGAAACTGAAATTATTGAAACTCAACCTCAGGGACAACGACGTCCTGACAAAGATGAACTATTTCGATCTCATTATAACAATTTTCGGCATAATTGAGGAGGATGTGTCTAATTTAATCACAAGGCTTCTGGCAGGTGAAAAGATTACCATATCCGGAAATGATGTACTTGACTCCGAATTCATGAAGGACAAGCTTGCAATGTTCGAGGAGAGGGCAAAAGAAGTGGCCGCTGCCATAGGCATGAACGGTATAATGGACAGGATCAATCTTACCTAGTCCAGGCAAAATCAGTTGCTGGCTTCCTTTCCTGGCCTGTTTTTCAACAATTCTGACTCTGTTGTATAAAACGCATTGATGCCTTCCGACCTCAGGAGGCCAGACCAGTGAGCACTCTGAAGCCCTTTCCTGCAGAACAGGAGGTAAGTTTTCTCTTTTCCGGTGCGAAGAATGAATTCCTTGAGCCTGGAAGGATCAACCTTCTGTGCATCCGGCAGTGCAGGGCCTTCCCTTCCGCTACCAAGATCAACCAGTATGGCATCAGGAGGGATTCCGGAAATGCCCGGCCTGTTTGAAACCAGGGTACGGTAGTATTCCATAAGTTCAGAAGATCTAAGGGTCACAGCATTATTTACTATTGAATCCGTTAGATCATAATTTTCCATCTCACGGTTCATGTCTGAGGACCTTGCCTTGATGACAGGCCTGTCTGCAAAAAGTGCACAGTACTCCCCCATGTTCTCGCCTGTAAAAGTGCCTATCCGCCTGGCAAGGTCGGTTGTGTCATCCTTGTCCCATGAAATAATCGGCCTGTATACCGGGAAATTAATCCCGTTTTCTATTGCCATTAGGTTTTCAGGGGTCTGGGACGAAACCTGCCCCAAACATTCTCCGGTAACTATGCCGCATGAACCATCCCGGACTCCTATCTTCCTTGCAAGCATGTAAATTGCCCGCTTGAACTCGACATTGGGCATGGTATAACTTCCTGAAAGAGTGAATTCATCGATCAGGGGGGAGCAGTCCAGGATATGGATTCTAGCATCATAACCGTGTCCCCAGTCCTCGAACAGAGGGATTATGCTTTTTAAAAA
>JAKBSB010000112.1 GCA_021845155.1 Thermoplasmata archaeon | reverse complement strand
TACAACATGCTTGCAAAGAAAGAGGAATTTGTGGAGAATCACATGTTCGAGGCACTGAAGAAGAGAAAGCTGAAGGTAATGGAAGCAAGATCAAATAAATCAGAAAAATTCACCAAGGAAGATATGGAAAAAGTAATAGGTGAGGTAATGATATCATCAAAGTCAAACAAACTTCTTTCATGACACCTCAATAATGATCCAGACAACTTATCCCTGACGATCTGCTGGATCTCCTCTGTAGTTTTTTCCAAGAGGTTCTGGGATTCTATCTCCTCTTTTGTAAAGCCAACCATCATTAGCAACTGTTCCCGGAACTGCCTGTCTAATGCCTTCTGATGTTCCTCAAGTTTTGCCTTTAATTCATCTTCTGACAGACCTTTTTTCTCTGTCTCTAAGAACTTGGTGGACTTCTCGTACGCCGATCGCATAGATTCTATCATCTCATCTGGCAACCTGCCTTTATTCACGGTATAACGGTGTTCGATATCGCCCACGTGACCCATAAAGAACGATCTGTAATCCCTCGCTATCAGCCTTTCGTCTTGGGCTAATAGGAGCCTCGAGTCAAAATATGCCCGCAGCACGTATGGTCGCCATTGAAATCCTGCATTGCGGATTGCATTCCTCATTGTATCCCCCACGTTGACGGCTGTTATGTGCTGCTTCCCTCTGTATCCTAACTTGGATGCCGTTATTATGGCAGATTCCGGTGTTATCGTCTCCCCTGACCTAATTCGTTCTATCAGATAGTTCTGCAGATACATGCAACCCTCCTGGCCTAAAAATGTGAAATACTTCTTTGCTGACTTTGAGAGTTCCTCTCTCACGATGACCTGTGCGGGGATCCTGAGAAAGGTTATCTGATCGCCTTCAACCTTCAGATCAGGGATATCCTTTACCTTTAATCCGTCTGTTCCCAGATAGTTTCCCATGACACCTATCCTGACTCCAGTGAAAGCAACCAGTGCACATGCAGTCCTCTCCCTGCTGTCCCCCGCATTGAATATCCTCTTAAGCTCGTCAGGAGTGGGTATCCTCTCTTCTGCTAAAGTAGGGGATCTGTCGGCATCCTTGACCTTTATCTGCCTGGGGAGCTTTATTCCATTGAACAGAAGCCATGACTTGACGCCCTTTATTGCACTTTTGATGTACGATCCTGCATTGCCTTTCTCCTCTCTCTTGATAACATAATCATCGATGAGATCCGCCAATGCCTTATCCTTTAATTTAAGCAGTTCCTGGGGAGTCTTTCCCATTTCCGTACAGAATGCACCCAGCCTCCTGAGATATATATCACCGGTTATCCTCGAACCCGTATCAACGCTATGCTTCCATCGGGCCATGTCCCTATCCTTGAGTAGGTATCCATACCTGTTCTTTCCCATGCCTATCAGGTGACAATACGTATACACTATTTAAGTTTTTTAAACCATATACGGTATGAACCCGGGCAGCCCCATTTGATCTAGGTCTGGATTCGTACATCGATACCAATTCCGTCATTTCTCCACTTCCCGGAATTATCCACCCGAGGCGGGATCTAACCACCTCCGTAACTTCCTAATGGGAACGTGGGTGTAACGCTGAGTGGTACGAAATGACCTGCGTCCGAAATGGATGTGGACCATTCGAATATAGATCAGTTTTGATCCGTGATACCCTTTCAGAAGGGATGAGGCGCACCAGTGCCATGCAGCGTGCCAGTGAAATTTTTGATATCCGTGAAAGCCTCGATCTTTTTGGCAATATTTCTGATGTAGTCATAAGTCATTTCCCTTAGTGTTGTGAATAATGGTGTTGGATTTCTATAAAGCAATCTTTTTGGCATAACCCAGGAAGTAATGCTGCTAATATACGAGAAGAGGTTTAAACAGAAATGACTAAATAACTATTTTCATGCTTCAAGTTAATCCAAATATAATGTTTATTCACCCTCAATATTAGAGTCAATCATCTCACTGAACGTAAGAATTTCCCCATAACGGTTTGTTTCCTTATGAATAGAAAACTGATGTGTCATTCCCCCTAACTTTTTCCTAATTCTGCCGATACATAGCATTCAAGAGCAACAGGACTAAGAAATAAAATGAAGATGATGAATAAACTACCCTCGGTCTCAATGTAGCCTCCTTAATTGGGATTTTTTCCGACTTCAATGTTTCTCATGATTGTTTCCAGCCTCTTATGGAAATAAGGGCTGTTCGACTATATACCAGTCTCCCTGTCAATTCTTTTCGGTGCTGTTTCATTTTTGACTTTTTTGGCCAATTGTTAAACTGAGACAGGCATTCCTTGATGGCCCTGGGACAAGCATAGGAGGTTTAACTGCATCTGTTCAACAGTACACCATGGAATGTTGGATTCGAGGATGTATGTTGATCAATTCGGTTGGTTATGCTTCCTCTCGAATTATATCGCTTCAGTAAGTTTGCCTCTTTTCCATAAAACTAAAGAAATTGTTTTTAGGCAGATAATTGATGTATAAATGTGTCAAGGTACATAGTTGCTTATGATGCCCAGGCTAATGTAGCTTATATAAGAACCAGCGGGAGCAGAGTTGAGGACTCATCAATAACGTTAACAAAAAGGGACAACTGGTGGGGGAAAGAGGTCCTGCACTTTTTCAGTAGCAAGGTGAATATTAATGAATTATTGACAAGGCAGTTTGAAAACCTTGTTTCAGTGGTCAAATGATGGTTTTTATAAACATATGCTCATGCTCCAATAAACTGAGTCAGTGTTGAAATGACTAGATCAAAATCAGGAACGCTTCCTACCAGGCTAGGAATTTCTTTTTCCCATTGGGATTTCAATCTGCTTGCCCTTTCTAACAGAATGTCCCTGTTAAATTCCAGGGAGTAGTATTCAAGCTTTCTTGTTACCAGATGTGGATCAAACTTCACATTTTTCTGACTCATGTAATATACATCGTACAAGTCTCGCGCCTTGGTTCGCGTCATCAGGGCCCTGATCTTTTCTGACAGAATCTCCCTCGGATCCATAAAAATAACCAAATATGGTTGGAGATCACTGTATAACGGAATTACCATACGATTTATCGGGGCGAGAAGAATCCCTTCTCTCAAGCTTATGTCAATTCGAATGGTTTGAATTGAGATTGGCCCATGAAACAAAGGTCCCTCTATCTTCAGCTTGTAGCTGATTGAAATATTATTTTCGGACTTCGACACGGAACTTGTGTAGAACCTCCCCACTTCTTCCAGGCTCCGTTCAAGTTTCTCCCTGCTAAGATTTTCAGAGGCTGTGAAATCGAGATCCTCCGAGAACCTGTTCAGCCCAAAGCACTTTTGAAGGGCTGTACCCCCTTTGAATGTCAGTTCGGGACCTGTTCTGGAGAAAATTCTGGAAAGGACTATGTGCTGGAGATAATCCTTCTCTTTCTGGTAAAGATTGAAATCTATCGGTGTCTTGATGAGCTCCTCTCTATTCAGCATAAATTATCCTCCACTTCGTGTTTTTAGATTTACCTTCTTCCCCAAATCTCACGTACCTTTCCGATCGCAATTCCTCCAGCCTGCCTGTGTCGCATCCTGCCATTTCCAGAAGATAACCGAGCCGGCTTATAGTTGCCCTGGAATTCATCCGTATCCCGTAATCCATCAACTTCTCTTTGTCAAGGTGTGAAATGCTGTCCATTACTACATCCATAGTCTCATTTGTGTACAGGTTCATGTAAAGCGAGTCGATAATAGCCTTTTCGAGAATGGCAACCATGCTTCCATTGATCCTGGAATAACCAAAAATCCTGTCCTTCATGAATTTGATGAACCTGATCCTGTAACCTTCCACTTCGAGTGCCAAGTGCTGAACTGATGAAATGACCTGGATTTCAATAGGCATTTGAGTCGTGACATTATGAAAGGCAAAGGCAGAAATGAGGCTTATATACGAAGGAACAACAATCTTTGTGGCAATTTCACTCACTTCGGCGTCATGGACATAGTATATTCCCCTGGTTGCCCTTTTGATTTTGGACATTGCAATAAGTCTCATCGAGACGTATTTTTCAGGTTTGCCGAAGATCTTTGCAGCGTCATGGATGTTGAACACCTTGATCCCGTTCGAATTCAGATAATCCATGAATTCTTCCTTCTTCACGGTTGTAAATACAATTGTATGTTATAAAACATACTTTTTTATGGATAATTACATACAAATGTACAATAAGGATGATTACAGAGATAGTTCAACCATGCTTTCAGTCACCAAGAACTTTGAGCTGGACAAGGATATTCCCCTCAAATTGAGGTGAAAGATTTAACATTAAAATGGCGGATTCAGGCAGCCCCATCAGATCCATTTTCTGCTCCAGCCAATCCAAAAGCGCCAGTTCGGTTAAACAATCAACGAGATTTCTATTGTATAACGACACGCCAGTAATACCAACTGGAGTAGCTTTAATGCTTCCTGGAATCATGTGGATGAAAGTGGACAGAGAGAAACCCGATTCGAGATAATAGATTCCCAATGTCTTTAGTGTGGCATTGTCTGATGCTCATATCTGTCCGTCAAAAAATGTTATGTCATCCAGCAGGCAATAATTTATTATTCTCCTTGGCATGAAAAGTCCGAAAGCACCAAAGTGATTAAAATGGAAGGTTCAGGCCCCACTAAAAATCAGCTCATGTTTATCAAGAAACTGAGGGAATCGTCAGTTGAAAGAGAAGAGGCTTTAAACAAGTTTCTCAGGGAATACAAAAAGGGAGATGTTGAGGAGCTCTCTGTAAAGGAGACTTCCCAGCTCATAGATGAACTCAAGAAAATTAAGGTTCAGGGAGAGACCGCTGAAACTGACGCTTTTGCCACAGGAAAGCAGATCACGTTTCTCACCAGGCTTCAGGATTCTGATGAAAGGATCAAGGCAACGGAGACATATCTCATTGAAAAGGGAAAGGGTAGCGTAAACCTTCTCTCACTGAGTGAAGCTTCAGAGCTGATAGACACGCTTACCAAGCTGAAAGGAACAGATTCCGGAGGTTCGGAGGGAAATGCAGCCACAAAGAAGCAGATCAGTTTCATAAGGAATCTACAGAAGAACGACAAGGGACTGGTAAAGACAACAAAATACCTTAAAGAGGTAAGGAAGGGAAGTATAGAGGAGCTGACCAGCAGGGAAGCGAGCTCCCTTATAGACCGGCTGAAAAGCCAGTAGTTATTTTGCTTGTCTCATGAACGGGAAAGCCTGTTCCCTATACTGCTGAAATGCCCTCCATGGAAAACAAGGGGCTTTTTTTCATCGTCATAATATCCTGTGAGTACCTCGCCGATGAATGCAGCATGGTCTCCCACCTTGAATTCATCAACAACCCTGCATTCGAAGTTGGAAATAGAGCCCTCAATCAGAGGTGCCCTGATGTATTTTGCCCTGAAAGTCCTAAA
>JAKBSB010000111.1 GCA_021845155.1 Thermoplasmata archaeon | reverse complement strand
ACATCTATGCATGGCAGGCAAAGGATGCACTGACAATTTCCTAGGAAATGGATAGATTGACGAGAAGGAAAACCAGGATCGAAAACGGGATGACGAACAGTAACAAGAATATCCAGAACGACAGCATATATATGGCAAGAGCCTCACGCACATCCTGTGGACCTGGAGTTCTTGAATTTTCTCCCAGCACGTAGTACCCTTTTTTTTCCAGTTTTATTCCCAGTGCAATCGCCATAGAACCCATGGGCCATCCTCCATTTCTGCTCTCCGTTTTGGATGATTCAGAGACAATGCCCCGGAAATCAGATTCATTCCCCCTGAACCGTGACGCCAACCAGATGCATAACGCCCCAAGCCTTGCTGGAATAAAATTCAAAACTGTGTCTAACCTGGCAGCAAACCATCCAAATCTGGCATTCCTCAAATCCCTGTAGCCAATCATGGAGTCAAAAGTGTTAACTGTTCTTTGAAAAAATGCTCCTGCGACACCAAAAAATGGAAAGTAGAAAAGGGGTCCCGTGACTCCATCAACAAAACCCTCTGCTATGGTTTCAATGGCGGCTGAACATATGAGATCTGTATCAAGAGCCGTAGTATCCCTTCTCACTATCATTGAAGTCTTTAACCTTGCAGTTACAAGATCGCCTCTTTCAATAGACTCAATCACAGGAAGAACGTGATCCTTCATTGATCTCAGTGAAAAACTGAATTTTAGAATAATCGCAGACACTATAATATAGAGTGCCAGGAAAATAGAGGATGCATATTGAACAATCAGGATTATTGATAGCACGATGAAAGTAACCACTATTACAAACACTGTTCCTCCCAGTCTGCCCGTTGATAACCTCCTGAAGTATTGATCCATCCTGTCTATGAATGTCCCAATAAATGCAACAGGATGGTGCCGGTTTTCGGGTTCCCCAAAAACCTGGTCCAGAAGAACGGAGAGAAAAAGTATTATCACCGGTTCTGAGAGGTAAATAAGGTACAACAGCGCATAATGATCCCGGCCGGTATAAATATTGCAATGGAAATAACCTAAAACGCCTGCTGAATTTTTTCAAAAGCGAGATTGAATATACTTCAACATTATTTAACGGTGCGAGCGGGAATTTCCAATTCTCAGGATATGGTATGAAAGCGAGAGAAAACATAATATTGACATCAGAATACGGTTCATTCTGCCTGCAGACAGGAATGAAATGGGTCGGATATCAGATTGCTTCATGCGATCCTGTATGCGCGAAGTGGATTCAAGCCCATGGGGATTCCACCAGCAACCTTTGAAGTTGGAAGATTCCTGCAAAAATTAGAAGAGGATGTCACGCATCATGAAACACCTGACCAACGGATACTGTACTCTGATTAAGGATCTGGATTTTTATTCCCTGATCTTCAAAGAACCCGTTATATCGATTTCTTCAGCTCCATTCAATGGTGGAGTGAATCTGGTGAAAATGTACATGAACAGGCAGGTTCCCATTGATTACAATCATGATCCCGTTAAAGAGATTGCCAATTTCCTTGTTGAAAGGGGATTTCCCAGAGAAGGGTCCCTGGTTACAATAACGGCATGCGATCTGGAAAATGCTTTCATCAATGAATTTTTCATGGATGATTTTTTCTTTCTGCTTTCGATGACTGCATGTTTTTCCAACGCACTTTCAATAGGCGGATCTGGACTGAAGATGCCGGGTACTGTTAACATAACGGTGTTTACGGATCACAGTCTATCAATTGCTGGTGGATTGAACCTTTTCCAGTCAATAGTGGAGGCAAAGAGTCAGGCTTTCAATGACTTTGGCATAAGAGACAGAAACACTGGAATGCCATCACCTGGAACATCCACTGATACTACCTCAGTGTTGTTAACACATAGAGATGGTGAAAACAATTACGGTGGGAGATTGACGGACATAGGGAAACAGGTATCAATTGCAGTTCACAGTGGAATTGAAGAAATATTGAGATGTTCAGGAGAGTGACATAGATCAATGAACCATGTATTCTTCCAGTGCATCCAGCAAAATTTTGTTTTTCTCTCTCCTTTTTATTGATACCCTGAAGGAAAGATCGTCAAGCCCGCGGTATTTTTTCAGCTCCCTTATGATCACATTCCTCCTGGCAAGAAATTCAGGGAGGGATTCATCATCCCTCTTTCCGGTACATCTGAAGGATATGTAATTAGCAGCGGGAGTTCCGATAATCTTCAATCCCATGCTTTCCAGCCTCTGTTTCATATATTCTCTTTCTGCACCAAGATCTTTTATGGATTCTTTAAGGTAACTCATATCCAGTTTCCTTGCAAAATTAATGGCCTGCTGGCTCAACGGCCAGCTTTCCATACCGGATTTAAGCTTCTCTGCCATACCTGTTGATGAAATTGTATAACCGACCCTTATTCCAGGAAATCCGGTTATTTTTGTCAGTGTGCGTCCAACGATCAAATTTGGGTAACTGTGGATCATTTTTGAAGAGGAATTATCGTTATCGCAGAAATCCATGAATGCTTCGTCCATGAATACAACTGCATTTTTTTTGAGAGAAATTTTCGCAATCTTTCCAATAGTTTCTTTATCGGTCAGAGTTCCGGTCGGGTTGTCTGGATTCGCAATAAAAAGGAAATCATACGAATAAGATAAGAGGACATCCGGGTTATGCCTTACAATGCAGGAAGGAATTGGAGTGATGCCCATCCTCCTGGATCTGATGGCCCTTTCGTATTCCGAAAATGCTGGATATAAAACTACTGCCCTGGAGAAGTCCCAGACACCAAGTGAACGGTAAATAAGGGGTGTAAGTCCAGCACCCAGCGTTATATTTTTTCCATATACTCCATTAAATCCTGCGAATTTTTCTTCAAGATCAGTGAGATCATTTTCTGGATAATATCTCCCAATATCATCATTGTTGAGATTAAATTCATCCTGGATTTTACCGGTGTCAATGAACTCGTTGACGCTGGAACTGAAATCAATATACTCCTCCGGACTCTTTCCATATCTGGCTGCCAGAGAAATGATGCTCCCACCATGATCTGCGGAAACTGGTTTTTCTCCCCTCATTGATGCCCTGAATTGTGCACAGGTCATTAATATATCTCCAGTTTACCGTTCCAGGCAGACAATTCCATGATATCAGAAGAAATGAAATAAATATTAAAGGAACAGGCATGTGGAAAAGTTCATGCCGTCCCTGAGAAATGCCATCAGTTTCTTTACCGTAATTCCTTCCGGAAGTAGCGATCTGGAAGAGTCATCCATATACTTCTTCAGCATAACTGGCGGGATCGTCGGGTCATTGAGTGCGGCCATTCTCTCTGTATTCTATTTTGTCGGTTTCAGATATGAAGGGTACGTCGTCGGTTTTGCCTGCATACTTGCCCTGTATGGTTTCACCCATCTTGATGGCCTTATGGACACCGGAGATGCCCTTATGTTCAGGGGCAGTATAGAAAGAAGAAGGGAAATACTGAAGGATCACTACACTGGTGCAGGGGCAATTGGATGGACAATAGTTATTTATACAATTTCTCTTGCATCGTTCCTTCAGTTTGGATTCTGCGAGGCGGTCCTTGCACTTATCTTCGGTGAGATATTTTCTAAATCATGGTATATAATCTATATGTCCACAACAAAATCCTTTGGAACGGGTTTTGCCTATTTCTTCCAGGAAGGTCTACTCAAACATAAGAAACTTGCTCTTGCTGTGAATATTGTCCCTTTCCTCATTATTGCCCTGTTCCTGAATGTATTCCTGATTCTGGCATATATAGTTTCAGTATTGATTCTCCTTTTCATTTCCCATAATATTTCATCACGGTTTGGAGGGATAAATGGAGACATTCTGGGATTCACCGGTGAACTTTTCAGGATGCTTTTCTATGCATCTTTCCTGATTCTTGGAATTTTTCCGGAGTTTTCCATTTTTCTGACACATGCAATTTAGTAGTCGAGACTGATATTCTTTGTCTCAGTTCCATAAAACCTCCATATAATGGCACCTGTTGCCCCGAGAGCCCACAGCCCCAGATTGTACAGTATGAAATCGTAAATCCCGAAATTTGCGGTAAGCGAGATTGACACTATATAGAGTACCATGGGAAACATCCTTATAATGCCAATTCCGAATGATCTGTACCTTGTGGCAAGCAACTCAGGTTCAAGTGTTGTCCTGGAAGCCCATGCAAATTCACTGAATGCCATATTAACTATGAGGAGAGGAATGAATATCAGAAGGTTGGACAGGTAATTTACCAGTACAAATATAACCACCATTGAAAAGAATCCACCCATGTAGGCATAGAATGTATATGATTTCCTGTTCCTTGATACAAGAGGCATTGCAATAAAACCCGCAACCGAGGCACCAAGAAGGGCATAAAAGATAAGTATGGAACTCTCACCTGCGAATTCTGTTGGACCTATGATATAAGCCATTAGCCCGAATGTTAGATATTGAGAAATGGCCATTGATACGAGGAAAAATAAGCTTACAAATCCTGGTTTCACTGAAACATAATCCTCTGTGCCATGGAGATAGAGTCCTTCTTCCACCGCTTTACCCTCTCCCTTTCTCCCCTTGTAGTTGAGCCATCTGAATGATTCAGGGATCCTGATTCTGGAATAGACCATGATGCCCACAAGAACAATGGATGAAAGAAGGAGAACCAATCTGAACAGATCGTCACTCAGTGCGAAATTTGATGGAAAAATCAATGAAAAAAGAGGAGTGAGAGAGGTGGTTGCAGATGCGGCGACAATGAAAATTCCTGATATGAAAAAGCTCCCTATGTTGCTGAAATTTGCTACAAGTGTCAGCATCGATGCACGCCTCTTTGCGTCGAAGTCTTCTGCTATAAGTGCTAAGGAAGAGGGTTCTTCGCCTCCCACCCCGAACTGGGATAGCACAAGTCCAACAAGAAGGATAGGGAGGTTGTTGGCAAATGTGATCGCAATGACACCAACTGAATAGGCGATCATGGTTGCTATGAAAACAGTTTTCCTACCTATGCGATCTGCAAGAAACCCCATCGACAGATTACCCACCAGGACAAAAACGGGACCCGCAGATAGAATTATAGTTCTTGTTGTAACCGATACATTTGAAAGAAAAGGGAATGAAAGAGAAAGGGGCCCTATTGTTGCAATTATACCCCACAGGAAGAAACTGGATGTACTGGACAGAATCAATGACTTCTGACTCGAGGAGTACATTACAGAACCACCTCAGAATGTTCTTTCAAAAAATATTTTTTGCTGGCTGATTCTTTTTTGTTTTTCCGTTTACAATCTATTAACACTACTGTCATTACAATTCCCTCCGCCAGTATTATCTGGTTCAGGTTCTACGGGTCGACCTTTCGTCCTCTCAGCCTCAATGAAGCTCCCCGATTGATGATGTATTATCAGGTAAT
>JAKBSB010000110.1 GCA_021845155.1 Thermoplasmata archaeon | reverse complement strand
CTCGTTGACAACCAGATGCGGGTGTATGAAGTCCTGAACGAGCTCAGGAAGAAGGGAAAGACAATAGTCCTGGCCATGCATGATATTTCAGCTGTGTCGGCCATATCTGATTATGTCATAATGCTGAAGAAAGGGGAGCTTGTGGATCAGGGTCCCACGGCCGGAACACTGACTGTGGAAAATCTCAGGAGAGTTTTCAACGTTCCGTTCAGGACCTATGAAACTGACTGGGGAGTGAACTTTTCCACGCAACTTGTCCCGGAAAAAGAGACGGAATGACCCTGTTATTTAAAAATTAGATAGAGAATTAAGAAATTTTAGGAAGATTCTTTCCCTGTGAAGAGAACAGGTTCTGCTCTTCAAGATACTGTTCCATTATTTCATTGGGAGTGGTGACCTTGTTCTGTGACTTACTTATTATTGGCCTGTTATTGTACCAGTAGATGAAATTCTCCGGAGAGTTGAATGTCCACCTGAACCGGTCATAGTTCTGCCATAGTCTCGATAGTGCAAGATGCACCCTGTTTCCATGTTTGTCGCTTTCAACGTTCTCCACTCCCATTTTGGAAAAGTAGAATTTGACGTCGGTTGCACCATAAAGTATGCTTAGTATGCCACTTCTCAGGTACACTTTCTGTATGTCCAGGTTGCTGCTTTTCCTGAATTCCGAAAGTGCATCGATATTCTTCTCCATTACCTCCTTGGTTATTTTCCTGGTTTCAACCATTGAAAGTATTTTCTTGGTTGACATATCTACGCATACAACAGCGTATGGATAGTCCATTCCAGTCTGGTGATAGTCCATGAATATTGTGGTCAATGGAGGATCAATTTCGGACTTGGATATCTCACCCTCCTTGGAATACTTGGTTCTTATCATCTTCTTTCCCCTCATGTAGTTGTAGATCTGGTAGTAGGATATTGATCTGCCGCGGCTCTTCAGCAGGTAGAAAATTGTCCTGGACCCGACCTTATAGTTGTTCCAGAGATTCTCTATCTCACTTACATCCTGCTCGGTTAATGATGAATAACGCTTCTTTGTGTGTTCTTCATCTATATCCTCTTTCAGTATCTGCTGCACCCTTCTGGGCGTCACGTTGAACATCCTTGCAAGATCGCTGACCTTGTATCCGTTCTCCACACTCTGAATTATAAACCTCTTATCATCTGTGCTTAGCATGTTACCAAATGATTATACCCATCATGTGGTCATAACCTTTTTTTGCACAATCTTATACCTGCATATCTGTAGGTAGCAAATGGAGTGCTGTTTTATGGCATGTCCTGAGCCCCAGTATATGGAAAAAGCGAAATTTTTCTCGTTCCTTACGTTAGGCAGTTTATATACTGACATAATAATATACATAACAGCGTACCACAATAGAAAGAGGCGTATAGATGAAAGTTAATACATATTTCAGGCATGTTAGAAAAGCCATCTCGAGGCAATTCAGCAGGGACCCTGATGACAAGGCGGAGACGGGAATAGGCGTACTAATAGTCTTTATAGCCATGGTTCTTGTGGCAGCTGTTGCGGCATCTGTCCTCATTCATACTGCGGGCATACTGCAGCAGAAAGCCACATCCACTGGAACAACCACCATAAACCAGGTTTCCAGCGGGATAACCATAACCCAGATCATGGGGTATGATCCTTCTCATCCGGCTGAAACGGGAGGCGTTTCGCTCATGGCGATATTCGTCACCAATAATGCGGGCGGATCTGCCATAAACCTTGGGAATGCCAGTGTAACACTTACAGTGAACGGGGTGACCTCCATCCTGGTCTATAATGATACCATATACAACAATACAGCAACAAACGGGACACAGAATCTCTTCAGCGAGAAACAGTGGAACTACCTGAGCGCATCACACCATGACGCTACAGACTTCGGTGTGATCGTGGTGCAGGACCCTACAAACTCGGTTGACAGCCAGTACCCGGTAATATCACCGGGAGACACAGCTGCAATTATACTTAATGTGTCAAACACGTTCGGTGCTGAAATAACACAGAACATGCAGGTTTCAGGGCAGGTAACACCGGAAGTCGGTGCCCAGGCAATAATTCAGTTTACTGCCCCAAATGCCTTTGTAACCAATGAAGTCACGCTGCAATAAACATAGACGCCTCAATCTTGCTCTGAACCCGGTTGCCGGTTGTCCGCAAACATCCCGGCTTCCGGGGGAGAGAAGATTTACATTGAACCCGCGTCACATTTCTTTCAATTTTCATTCTGAAACACGGGCTTCGTAAGACATGCTTTCCCATTTTACACAGGGATCTGTTCAATTCACGGCTTGCTGGCTGGATCACAATAATACTGTTTTCGTCCGCTCCATAGTACTTGTTCATTGAAGAAATCCAACTGATTACGCGGATGCATAAGTGCAATAAACATAATGCAATCCGGAACTTTCACTTTTATTTACATGTGGGTCGATCAATACGTTGCAGGGAACAGTAAAGCTTGGCCTTCTTTCCTTTCTCTTGAGATCGGGATTGCCCCCTCATATACGTTAAATAGCAATGGGCAATACAGCATCATGGTATCCCGTAAAGGCTGGCCATATGATGCTGCAATTGTATCTGCAATAGGTGGCATTATAATTTTGTATGTCGGAATATTTGGTTTATTAGTTCTGTTTCATACAGCACACACCTCATTTGATATGCTGCTGGAGATAACCGGAACTGTTTCAGGGATGCTGATCCTTGTTTCCAGCTCCCTGCTTTATTTCAACAGGAAAAGACATGTGATCTGGGGGATCATTATTTTTGTCTGTTCCATACTCAGCTGGGCAGGCACCTCAGGCGGCCTTTTCTTTGGCTTCGTTCTTGTTTTCCTTGGCGGAATAATGGCAATTTCCTGGAGTCCGGAGCCAATGGTTATAAGAAGACAGGGGCAGGAGAAGGCCAACTGAAGAATGAATTTTCATGCAACAAGCTAGTTAATTTTTATTAACCCTCTGTATTACCTGATATTGATTCTTGACAGTAATTATAATTCCAGACTTGACATGGAAGCAATAATAACCGCAACAGGTGATTTCCCGATCGAAAGATTTGCCAGGGAAAAGGGCATAATAATTCCAGCTGTTCTTACTATTGGGGAAAACCGCGAAAGTTTTCTGTACTATTTTGAGGATATAGAAGAACAGGACAGGGATACTGCAATGTTTTTAAAGGTTAACAATGCCAGAAAGAACGGCAATGTCCTGACTCTTTACTCAAACAGCACCCACCACATGGAATACACCTTCTTCAGGAATCTTATTGCTATTCCCACACTGGTTGTGGATTTCCAGTACGTAAAGGAGGGAAGCCATTATTTCCATGTCAGGTTCCACAGAAAATACCTTAAAGAATTTTCAGATCTAATCTCTTCAGACGCATTTCCTGCAATTAACTCAGTCCGTTACCTGGGTGAGAACAGGAAAAGTGTTGAGAACGCAAAGCTGTTCTTCAGATTTTTCAAGGTAATGCGTGTCTCGTTCAGGTTTGAGCTGCCAGGTGGACGGGGGACGGACCGCACTTTTCCCGATATCAGTGGAGACTATGCGGGCGAAGTAAGATATATTAGCGAGAACAAGAAAATACCTTTTAATATTTACACGAAGCCCACGGCAAAAGTTATCCCTCCGAACGAAACAGGTCAAAAGACTCAGGATGAAATAGCAGAAGTGTCTTTCCAGAATGATCTGTTAAACCAGATAATATTTTTAAGCGAGCATGTAGCATTCCCCAATTTTGGGGTCTATTTCACACGAAGAGACGGCATATACAGGTTTGAAGCACTGATTCCTGCCATATACTCCAAAGAGTACATGAAGAAAGTGTTCAATGTGTCAGGAAAATCACCCCAATGGGGCATGACACTGGACAGCATCGGTGAAGCTGCTTTTGAGAGTTGATGCCAGATCTTCTCTCCCGGCAGTGTATTTTTAATTCATACATTTTAAATACCGGGACAATGATGTTAGTTTCGTTGCCAGAATACCGGAAGTAGTGCAGATGCGTGAAATGAGTTCTTTTTTCATAATAGACAGATACAAAAAAATGAGTTATATTACCGGGTACATACCAGTTGAATATAGTAATAAACAGATAATTTCCGATATGGAGAAAGCAGGAATAGATGAAGTACTGACAGAGGATGAAATAGAAAGCTTTCTTGAAAAAGCAAAAAATGCAACCTCTGAAAAGATTCTCGCAAAGATAAAGGAAGGCAACAGCGTTTTCGATATTATGCAATGGTGCAGGCTTTCAACAGACTGTGTAATTCCTGTATGCAATTTCCAGTGCAGCGTACCAGGATCGGAGAATGTGGCTTATGACTATTTCAATTACGAAGTTAAGAGGATAATAGAAAATGAACTGGAGAGAATAATAAGAACCGGCAGGAAGAATAGCGGACAATCATATAGTGTTGAGGAACTTTTCCAGGCTCTGGACAGGGAGAAACTTCACAGCATAAGTATGGAGTTGGGAATGGACGTCTCAGCTGATAAACTCAGGACCATGATCTCAGATTTTGAAAAGAACTCTGTTCTCCTGGTTACCGGTTATGTCCTGAAGTCTTGGTCTGAAGCCGAGGCACTGGAAGAGAGCGAAAGCGATCCTAACGTTGTTTTCGGTCACAGTGAACTTCTGGGCATTATCCCTGAGATAACCAGGAAAGAAAGGTACAGGGCGATTGGAAGAACAGTTGTTGGAATGAAGAATAATGAGGTTCTGTCTTTAATTGTGGCAGTTGAAAAGATGAGGCTCCTCAAGATGATAAGATCTGACACCGGGCTGGATGGTGGATCTTCTGCAGGGCCCGAGAATTACAGCAGCGAATATATGAAGCACGTTGCCTCAATGACGCATGAGGATCTTTCCGAACTTATTGAAACGCTCCGCGCATACATGACCTGGAGATCATTGTTCAGTTTTGTTCAGCCTGCGAATGCCATACCAGGAAAAGAGGATTTTGCAGATTCAGTTATAAGCGGGTTTTCAGAAAGCAACGGGATAAACAGGGAACTTTTCAAGACATTTGTCATCACAGAAGACTAATTTCATGATGATACAAAGCCCAGGAAGATTTCGGCTGAGCAGCAGTTATTATAGCATTGGGGCTGGCCACCTTCAAAGCCCGCAGAAATGTAGTATGAAACTTCATTCGAATGGTAAAGTTGCAGTGAGATCTCCTGCCCGTTTGTTATTGTATAGGTCTGGGACTGGCTGCATTTGCCGGTCTCATGTGTCAGGGTAATTTCCAGGCTGCAATCAGATATGAAGTATATTGTGAAGTTTCCTGTCAGGTTGAATGGGTTGCAGATGCCAAGAAAATCATTATACTGGTAATAATTGTTGTTGCATTACTGGGAATCAAAAGTAGGGCACACAGTCAATAATCCGGTATATACCAG
>JAKBSB010000109.1 GCA_021845155.1 Thermoplasmata archaeon | reverse complement strand
ATATAATCACGATCTCCGGCAAATATTACTATCGTGTCAACCTCACCTCTTGTCAGGATGGTCTCCTGGGCCGCAAGCGAAAGTTCTATGTCTGCACTGTTCTTGTATTCTGTTGAAAGTATATCAATGATCCTGATCCCAAGCCTCTGCAGCTCCTTCTTTGGATCCTGCATGGAACTCCAGTCTCCAAATGCCTGCCTTATTATTATTTCACCGTACTGTGTTTTAAGTTTCTCGAGCTGTCCAGCTACCAAAGCAACTGCAACATCGCCGGCATCCTCATAGGGCATCTCATAAAGATTGGTCAGGGAATAGAAGAAATTCTCGAAATCAATGAATACTGCAGTCAGTCTCTTATCCGATCTCATCAGATAATCAAGCAAGGGACGTATAATTCTTTTCTGTTTTTAGTCCGGAATACATAAGGACCAGAAAAGTAGATCACAGATTTCTTCCATAATGTTTTCACCAACAGGTTTATGATAAAACTTCATTTCATGAAAAGCAAGGTGCATGCATTGGATTATGAAAACCCGCAATCTTTCAGGATTTACGACATATTGGAAAGTGTAGACAGGGATTATCTTGAATACATATTCCAGAAAACAGATGAAATGATGGGTCAAAAAACACTCATCGGAAACTCATATTCCAGGGATCGGGTAAAGGCAAGGAAGAACCTGGCCAATGCCGATAATTTTCATTACCGTTTTGACTCCTTAAGCAAGGAGGCAAAGCAATTTTACGCGGCGTTATATTCAAAAGGCAGGGTCTGGAGAAGCATGGAAGTTCCAGGTAATTCCTCAAAATTCACACTGAAGCCAGAAGTTCAGGAATGTCTTGATAAACTTGTTATTTTTGGACTTCCGTCACGTAACAACCCTGAGATTTTCATCATACCTGTAGATTATGCCGTAGTTGATAATTCCGGACAAAATGGAAGAAATCTTTTTTCGCTTATTGATGCATTGAAGAGTTATCCCATGACGCTTGTGAGTAAAATAGCAAAGGAGTACGATCTGAAGACCAACGATTCAAAAAACGAGGTTACAATCGAAACTTACAGCACCATAATGAATAATCTGTCACAAACACTGGAGAATCTCAGTCCCACAGAGAAAAAAATCGCGGATTATCTTATGAAAGATGATGGAATCTCGATTTTTGAAGATCTTGTAGATCATTTTAAGATAAAAAACAGGGGAGGATACTACAACGGTATTAATTTTAACAATCTTTTCTCTTCCGGTTCATATTCAGGCGGGGACCAGTTTATCTCACTGATGAAGAAAGGCATAATATTTTGCCTACAACGGATGTATTACAGCCGAATTGATACAGTGTATATGCCTGATGAAGTTATCTCAAAGTTATGGGAAATCCAGCATAAAAAAATTAAAACATCTGAAAATAAGCAGAAGGAATCTGAATCCCTGCACTCCATTTTAAAAAACTACGAAGTTAACTATGCAGCGGAAATCAAAGCAATATTCTTAACCCTATATTACCTCGAATCCAGATCGAAAAAGCGTTCAGCAGAATCAATAAACAAGTTTCTTTCCTTGCCGGTTGAAGACATTGACCTGATATTATCCCAGTCTAAAATAGAGGGCTGGTTGAAGGGAGGAATATCCAATCTTTCAATAACCCCTGAGGGATTTAAATTTATAGAAGATGAGAAATTCCCATCCAGGCTTAAAAAACACATCTTTGAAGAACACATATTTTCGGCATGGAAAGCAGTAGAAGGACAGGGACGGACTTTTCTTAATGAACTCCGCATGTTATTTCTTGAGGCCATATATCAAATGCAGTATCCGGAGAAACTTGAAGATCTTACAGAAGAGATTAAATCCCGCGATACTTATTTCAAACTTTCAAGATCATTGAGAATCGCTCTATTAGATGATGATGTATACAGGAGCAGATCCGGATCCATGAGTTTCACGAAGAAGGAACTGGATAATGAAATTTCCCTGTGGTTGCTGGAACTCGTAAATTTCCTTAAAATTTACGGTCTCGTAAAGATGTCCTCCCCCATCACCACAAAAGGCGTGTATATTTTCCCTGAAAATAAGTTTAAGGAAATATACGAAAGGGAGGGAAATGCAAGTTATGATAGCCATGAGAAAACTGATCCAAAACCAATTAAGGTACTTCCTAACAATGACATCCTCATTGGAACAGAAGCCGATTTCACCGACCTGAAAATTGTTGCAGATTTCTCTGAACTTGTAAGTGCTGACCTGGTCTGCACATTCAAGATAACCAAGGCCTCACTTTCATCCTATCTGAATAAATCGGGTAAGATCACGGAGGTTGTACTATTTCTCAAGAAGAAAAGCTCGGTTCCTGTGCCTGAAACTGTTCTGAGACTAATAAATGACATGGAGAAAAAAGTGGATCAAATACTAATAACAAAATGCCAGGCTGTCCTGCAGGTGGAAGACAGAACAGTCATTGACGGTATAATGAGGATCACGGGCATTGCTGATATGGTAGAAAAACGTATTTCACCCGAAATTCTCGCAATAAGGGATGGAGTGAGTCTCTATAAATTTGTAACAGAATTAAGAAAGAAAGGGTATATCGTACCAATCAAGGTTGAAAAAGAAAAAAACAGGAGAAGGACTTCCTGGTATAGATGGTGATCTCAGATTAAAAGATGGAAAGCCAGGGTGGGACTCAGTCATCTTCTGAAATAGGATGGACCTCCCTGATTAGATCGCTGTGATCAATAATGTCATATTTATAGCCTCTTTCAGTGAGAAACATCTGTCTTCTCATTGAAAAATCCTGGTCCAGCGTGTCCCTTGTAACAATGGAATAAAAATTAGCCGAGGAACCGGACGATTTTGGCCTCAAAAGTCTTCCCAAACGTTGAGCCTCCTCCTGCCTCGATCCGAATGTTCCGGAGACCTGTATTGCCACGTTTGCATCAGGAAGATCAATCGCATAGTTTGCAACCTTGGATACGACCAGAACTTTTATTGACCCAGACCTGAAATCTGAATAGAGTTTCTCCCTCATGGAATTCTTCATCTTCCCGGTAATTACCGGAGATTTAAGTTCTGACGCAATGATATCCAACTGTTCCAGATAGTCCCCGATAATCAGGACGGAATCATCTCCCGAAAGCCTGGAAAGAATTGATTTCAAAGCCTCCAGCTTCATTGGATTCTCAGCAGCAATCCTGTATTTAAGTCTTGGAGGTGCTATGGCGTACTGCATTCTGTAATCATCATTTGGAAAAGTGACCCTCACTTCATGGCAGTATGCTGTTGCTATCCAGCCCTGCCTCTCCAGATCCTTCCAGGGTGCATCATACTTCTTGGGTCCGATTAAGGAAAATGCATCCTCCTCCTTTCCATCTTCCCTGATAAGTGTGGCAGTAAGTCCAAGCCTTTTCTTGGCCTGGATTTCTGTTGTTATTCGGAACACCGGGGCTGGGAGCAGGTGAACCTCATCGTATATTATGATGCCCCAGTTTCTTGCCCTGAAGATTTCAAGGTGGGGATAACGGTTCAGGTCAAATGATGCCTCCTCTTCATCGATTTCATCATTTTCCAATTCGGTATCATCGTTATTGCTGCCCCTTCTCCTTGGCGAATATGTCAGTGTCTGGTATGTAGTAACCGTTACAGGGAGTATCTCCTTATTGTCACCGGTATATTCCCCAACCATTCCGGGAGTGAGGCTTGTCTTGTCGAACAGTTCAGATATCCACTGTCTCACGGCAACTGTCCCGGTTGTTATGATAAGCGTGTTTTCCCTTATTCTGTTCATGACAGCCATCCCAACCACTGTCTTTCCTGATCCGCTTGGAAGGACTATTATACCGCTCCTGTTCCCATGGACAAAAGATTCTACGGCCTCTTTCTGGTATTGCCTTATTGTAAGTTCTTTGCCTTTCATCGTAGTGGTCCGAAGGTCAAAGTCAATTGGGTCTCCCGGAAGATATCCCACAAGGTCTTCAACTGGATATCCTACTTTTATGAGAGCCTGTTTCAGTCTTCCTCTGTATATTGATCGCAATTCCAGGGTTGTGGGGGAAATACTTGATTTAATAAACTGAGATATTGATTTCCTGCTCATTATTTCATGTATAACCATAGTATCTGGAGATATGAGATAAATGGAATCGGGAATGGCTTCAACATGATCAGTCAACTGGACAAGTTGAGGGTCCCTTACAAGCTTGATCTTTCCATATCTGCTGTACCAGTCCCTGATGTTTGTTTCTATATTTGTGGGGATGCTATACTTGGAATACTGGGATAGGACGTTGATTATATCGTCAATGGATATGTTTGATGAAGCAGCATTCCAGACAGCCAGAGGCGTAATCTTGTAAGTGTGCACATGTTCCGGCGATTTCACCAGTTCAGAAAATCTCAGAAGTCTGTCTCTGCAGGAGTGGTCCGGGTCCTTGTCAACCTCAAGAAAGATTGTTCCGTCTCCCTGTACAATCAATGGTTTCTGATCAGTGGCCATAACCAAACCTCCAATTCTTCATTAGGAATCATAATAACTACACAGCATAAGAATTTTGGATTCTCTGTTTGCAGATGGAATACGTACAAGTTAACTTATACCTATAAATTGAAGCCGAATCCTATTTCGCTTCTGTTTCCCCTGTTATGGAAAAGGATACAGTGCAGTTGGAGAAATATCTTTTACTAAGAAATGAAACTACCTGGACCTTTGTGGAAAAGTTATGATAATTTCACACATAATGTAACGATAAAATTTCTCACTTCCAAAATCAATTTATTTTAAATGATTATTGTATGCCATAAAGGGTGTTTTTGAATGCCGTCAGGTGATGGAATCGTTTATCAGTTCAGGATTTCAAGGATGGGAAGAAGAGACGTATGGCGAAAAATAGAGATCAGGGGAGATCAGACTCTTGGCAAACTGGATAGAATTATCCGCATATCTTTTGACCTTGACACATTTGATCATCTCAGTGCATTCTATGGTGGAAAAAGGTGGTATAGATCAAATTTTGGAACCATCAATTCATTTGGGCAGGGAGACGGGGCTGATATTCCAATTATATCTCTCGGAATTGGCGAAGGCAGCAAGTTTGGATATGTTTATGACTTTGGTACGGAGCAGCATTTTCACGTTACGCTGCAAAAGACCCGTGATGTCGAATTAGAGGATACATATTTTCCCAGGGTTATAGATGAAAACGTAAAAAAGCAGTATTACTGCGTTGACTGTGAAAAACTGGGAAAGCAAACACCTGCCGAAATGGTTTGTGCATACTGCTCAGAAGAGGAAAGCAAATATGTATACCTGTGCCCGAAATGCGCAGATGGTGAAAAGCATGCAGGTCATTTTTTTGATGATATAATCAATTAATCATCCTGAATGCAGGTTAGGAATAAGAAAACGGTCCTCCATAAATTTCTGGTTTCTGTTGA
>JAKBSB010000108.1 GCA_021845155.1 Thermoplasmata archaeon | reverse complement strand
ATTTTCCTGGCAAGCAGGTAAATTGCCCGCTTGAACTCGACATTGGGCATGGTATATCTTCCTGAAAGAGTGAATTCATCGATCAGGGGGGAGCAGTCCAGGATATGGATTCTAGCATCATAACCGTGTCCCCAGTCCTCGAACAGAGGGATTATGCTTTTTAAAAAGCCTGAAGTGTCCTCTGGATGTGCAAGGGAACAGAAAACCACATCAACAGGGCAGCCCCTTTTCATCATCTGCCATGCGGCTACCGGTGAATCGATTCCACCTGAGACCAGGGCAGTTAATTTTCCCTCGGAACCCAGCGGAAGACCACCAGGTCCCTTTATCCTGGAATTGAAAAAATAAACCCTGTTGTCCCTTACCTCAACGAATATCTCCACATCCGGTTTCTCAAGATCAACGCCGGAACTGAACGGGTATAACGCGTCACCTATTCCATTGAGTATGTCAGTACTCCTGAATTCATGGCTTCCTTTCCTGTGTGATCGCACAGCATAGGTCTTTCCTGAAACCTTTGCAGAGTAGAGTTCAACTGATCCACTAACTATATCATGGAGACCGCTTATCTTTCCGGTCATGGAAAGTGAAAACGTCTTGATGCCCATTGTTCTTTCGAGAACATATGAAACTATGTCATCCCTGGAGAATGATGACAGGTATATCCTTCCCTTGTCTCTCTTTATGACAGCATTCTGTCCTTTCTTCCTTAGTCCGGCTAAAATGTTCCTCACAAGTGCCTGTTCCATGCTGTTCCTGGCCCTTGGGCCCTTCAGCCCAAGTTCTGAATATCTTATTATGTATACTGGCTCATCAAAAATCATCTGGAATCACTCCTCATCACCATAAGATCGGGGTGTTTCCGCATGAATTCCGTAAGCCCCCCTTCCAGTGAATATGTGTCTATCCCGTATTTTTTTGAAAAAACTGAACCCAGCCTGAGGCTTTTATGGCCCCTGGAACATACGAACACTATTTTCTTTCCGGAAAGACCAGTTTTATTTTCGGCGGAAGTGCAGAATTCTTTATAGATCACGGAGTTTACAGTCCGAAATCTCTTAAACATGGTTGAAGGCCTGGCATCCACGACAATCATGTCTCCGCTCTTTATGAAACATGCCATTTCATCACATGAAACAATTCTGCAGGTCATGGGAAATTCAAGGTAAAATCCTGAAAGGTTCATTAAGTGATCCAACGAGGATTGGCCATTCCCGTATAATCCATTTCCTGGCAGTTGCCTCCCTTAGCTTTTCCGTTACATGGGACCAGGCAGAAAGGTCATCAACCTCGTACAGCACAACGAATTCCTGGTCCCCAAGCCCAAAGCTGTATGTAGTGTATGACCTTATATCCCTGTTTTCCGGATGCGAAACTGCCATCCCTATATGTTCGGCAAGTATTTTCTTTCTTTCCTCGTAGTCGATGAGGTACCAGTCCACGGTCTTGCTCATGGGGTATGCAACAAAATACGGTGAAGGATCATTATGTAACGTATCTTCCAGGGTTGCTTTCCCCTTCAGATAGGGGGAATGTTCGTAAATCGAGATCATGCTGAAAGAAGTTTCTGCCATACCCCTGAAAAGAAGGTTCAGGCCTGCCTTGAAATCGTAAAAACTTTCAGGCTTGTAAGAGGATACCCAGAATACAAAATCGCTGTCGTAACGCAGGGACCTGTATGAACGTATATTGATGAAATTACTTCTCAGGAGTTCCAGTTTCCCGTCAATAACATTTTCCAGGGTCGCTATTTCATCCCTTTTCGAATTCCACAGTTTCTCAGTACCCTTGTAGGAAAGTATCATTGTATAGATTTTATTGGCCAAAATTATCATCCGCGTATTCCCGCCAGTTTTAAAAATATTGCCAGTGTTTCACCATCGGGAATGCATGGGGATCGAAAAAAGGTCAAATGGCGGTTATTATCATGGCAATCAGTTTCTCACAAAGTATATTAGCCCAGTTGTTAATATTATGGTATGTCCGAACAACCATATTTTGACACTGTCAATGCAGTGGAATATTACGTGGGATCAGCCAAGCAGTGGGCATTTTTCCACCAGAAAGCAATGGGATTCAACCTGAAGGCATACGCAGGTCCAGAAACTGGTGTGAGAGACAGGGTATCATATTTAATGGAACAGGGCAATATCAATCTCGTTTTTACATCCTTCCTTAACCACAATTCACCAATAGCAGAACATGTCAAGCTTCATGGCGACGGAGTCAGGGATATATCACTGAAGGTCCCAAATATAGAGGAGACCAATGAATTCGTGGCTAAAAGGGGTGTTGTAAAACCGGGGAAGATAGAAACTGTGAAGGGCGATTTCGGGAAGATCAAAAGATCAGTCATACCATCCTATGGAGACACCATACATTCTCTGGTGGATGTTTCAGAATATGACGACATGGTTCCGCCCGGATTTGAACCATCAGACATAAAAGAGAAGCCAACAGGACTCAAGAGGATCGACCATGTTGTCGGTAATGTCGAGGACAGGAAAATGGATTCCTGGGTGGATTATTACATAAAGGGCATGGGGTTTGAGCAACTCGTGACCTTTGACGACAAGGACATCAGCACAGAATATTCATCACTCCGGTCGAAAGTGGTGCAGTACAATGACAGGAGTATTGTATTCCCCATTAACGAACCCGCACTTGGCCTCAAGAAATCCCAGATACAGGAATACCTGGACTACTATAATTCACCTGGGGTGCAGCATATTGCTCTGGAGACAGATGACATCATAAAAACTGTAACCGAACTTAAGCAGAGGGGCGTGGAATTCCTCTACACACCGGCAAAATACTACGACACGTTGACCGAACATGTGGGCAGTATCGATGAAGACATTGAGAAGCTGAAGAATCTCTACATACTCGTGGACAGGGATGAATACGGGTACCTGCTACAGATATTCACAAAGCCCATGGGCGACAGGCCAACCTTCTTTTATGAAGTTATTCAGAGGAAAGGCGCAAGATCATTTGGAAAGGGAACCTTCAAGGCGCTTTTTGAATCCATTGAGAGAGAGCAGGCCAAGAGGGGTAACCTCTAAATCCCCTGTTCAGGGCAATACAATTATCATAAGCCAGAAAATTAAAAAGGGAAACAGTGATAGAGACATTGTTACCGGCCTGAAACAATAGCTGGTTCGGGGAATAATTTCAATGAAAGTTGCAAGGATCAGGAGCGATGAAGGAAGATATACGGCGGTATTCGGCAAGGACAGGTGGATCGACGTATCTGCAATACTGAACGACACGGGTGACAATATTGAAAAGTCATTTTTCTCCACCCTTATCAGGAACAGGGACAAGATTTTGAAATTCATAGAGGAGACACCATCTGAAGATCTTGTAGAGGTTGTTCCAAGGACATTTCTCATTCCGGTTCCCAGAGTGAACCAGATCCGTGATTTCTATGCTTTCGAGGATCATGTCAGGAGGGCAAGGGAGAGGCGCGGTCTTGAAATGGTCCCTGAATGGTATGAGATTCCAGCTTTTTACTATTCAGGAACGTCCAACCTTTTTGGGTCCAATGACGGCATACCTTATCCGTCTTATACTTCAGAGCTGGATTATGAGCTGGAAGTGGCTGCAGTAATAGGTAAAGAAGGAAGGAATATACCCAGGGGAGAGGCAAAGGACTACATTTTCGGGCTGGTGCTTGTCAACGACTGGAGCGCCAGGGATGTCCAGAGGAAGGAGATGAAGATCGGGCTGGGTCCGGCGAAGTCAAAGGATTTTGCTACATCCTTCGGCCCTTACATTACAACAATGGATGAATTTGCTGACCTGACAAACAGTGAGGGCAAGATAGACGTTTCCTTGTCAGCTTCGGTCAATGGAAATACTTACTCCCAGGGAAATCTCAAGTCAATTCACTGGGATTTCGAGGACATGATCTCGTGGGCATCCCAGGATACCACGCTGAGGCCGGGGGATATAATCATGTCCGGGACAGTGGGAACGGGCTGCATACTCGAGATTGGCCCTGAAGAACATGGGTGGCTCAAGAAGGGAGATATTGTAAGGTTCCATTCAGAAATGCTTGGAGAAACATCAAACAAGATAGTTGAGGGATGAAAATGGTGTATTATGTAAAACAGGGTATTGTACCCCACAGCAGGCATACATATGAGGACAGGGAAAAAGTGAGGAAGGAGGAACTCTTTGGTGAGGAGAGCTTTGACGGCCCATATTCGCTCATATACCATGTGAATGAACCAACAAGGGTCAGTTCCGTCAAGCAGGAGAAGAAACAGGTTTCAGCAGGTACGGATGCTGCCATGCTTCACCGTCATTTCAGGACATCCGAAATTGATTATTCAACCGATCATTTCAGGTCCAGGGAGGTTATACTTTTCAACAGCACCCTGAAAATGGGCGTCATGAAGCTAAGGGGGAGTTCTTCCGACTTCTTTTACAGGAATGCACTTCATGATGAGGTCCTTTTCATACACAAAGGCAGCGGAACACTGAAGTCAATGCTTGGAGACCTGAAATTCGGGAAGAACGACTATGTTTATATACCAAAGGGAACCACATATAAAATTCATCATGAGGGGGACCTGGACACATTTTTTGTGCAATCCAGGGAAAGGATCGGAATTCCGCCCCGCTATCTCAATGTATACGGCCAGTTGAAAGAAGGCACGCCATATTATGAAAGGGACTTCAGGACTCCTGTCCTGGGGAAACCCACACTGGAAAAAGGCGATTACACTGTATACGTGGACTATTCATCCTACTTTGCTGTTGAAAAAAGGGACGAGCACCCATTTGACGTCGAGGGATGGGACGGCTATCTTTACCCATATGCCATAAACACTGAAACAATGGCTCCCATAGTTGGAAAACTTCACCAGCCCCCACCCGTCCATGAAACATTCAGCGGGAAATCATTCATGGTAGGCACATTCCTCCCCAGGAAATTCGATTTCCATCCCAGGTCCATACCTATTTCATACTACCACAGCAACATAGATACTGATGAAGTACTGTTCTACTCCTCAGGGAATTTCATGAGCAGGAAAGGCATTGAACCCGGTTCAATCACCATTCATGTGAGGGGCTTGATCCATGGGCCACAGCCAGGTTCAGTGGAGAATGCAATCGGGAAGGAGGGGACCGATGAGATTGCTGTCATGGTGGAGGCATATGAACCCCTCATACCCACGAAGAAGTCAGAGGAGATAGAGGATAAGGACTATATGAAATCCTGGTATGCCTGATCATGGAATTCAACTACCTGCCCATAAGAAGGGTATTTTACGGTAACGGGTCAATTGAAAACCTTGAATCGATTATTTCAGAGAATGGAATGAAGCACCCTCTTATTGTATCGGGTCATTCCGTATCAAGGACCACATTCTACCAGGACCTGATTGATTCTATAAAGATACCTTTCACGGAATTTGCGCAGATAACC
>JAKBSB010000107.1 GCA_021845155.1 Thermoplasmata archaeon | reverse complement strand
ATAATGAATGAAATGGGTCTGAGGAAGGAAAGCACGGTAATAGCATACGATGATGAGGGAAGCGGATCGGCAAGGCTGTGGTGGCTTCTCAGGTTTTTTGGCCATGATAATGTGTACATACTTGACGGCGGTATCAAGGCTTGGGTCAATTCGGGTTACAATCTGTCAACAGATACTCCTAAGAAAACCAGAGGAAATTTCAGGCCTGATCCAAGAATGGATATGATAGTAGATATGGGGAAATTGAAGGAGAATAAAGCGGAGTTTTGTCTGATAGATTCCAGGTCAGCAGAAAGGTACAGGGGAGAAGTTGAACCGATAGATCCGGTGGCCGGGCACATTCCTGGAGCATTAAATATAGACTACAGGAGCAACTTTGATAATGATGGAAAATACCTTCCAGCAGACATCCTGGAAGAAAAGTTCAGGGAGATAAAAAATGAACCAGTTGTTTACTGCGGATCCGGTGTAACAGCATGCGTCAATATTGTTGCAATGGAACTTGCGGGAAAGAGGGTTCTCCTTTATCCTGGTGGATGGAGCCAGTGGGTGTCTTATCCAGAAAATCCAGTGAAAAAACTGGCTGAAAACTGGTAGTTAATATTTTGGTTTTACCCGGTTAAAAAGCTTTTTGCTCAGGAAAAGATCATTCATAATTTTTTAAAAGAGTGTAAAACTCATAATTTTAAAATAGTCATTTGACAATACGGAGTTATGCCATATTCAGATGGGATAGTTCTCAGGGTAGCTGAGGCAAATTCGACTGACCCCGGTATGTCAAGGGTCAGGCTTGACGAAGAATCAAGATTAACTCTTGGAGCCGAAATAGGCGATGTCGTTGAAATAGAAAAGGAGAAAAAAACGGTCGGCAGGGTTTACCGTGCAAGACCTGAGGATGAAAATAAGGGAATTGTGAGAATTGACAGTGTAATGCGTAATAACTGCGGCAGTTCCATCGGGGACAAAGTAAAGGTCAGGAAAGTCCATACCGAGGTTGCCAAAAAAGTCATACTTGCTCCAATAATAAGAAAAGACCAACGTCTCAAATTTGGGGAAGGCATTGATGAATTCGTCCAGAAGGCACTCATTAGAAGGCCCATGATGGAACAGGACAATATCAGTGTTCCCGGCCTCACACTTGCAGGTCATTCAGGGCTTCTTTTCAAGGTAGTTAAATCAACACCATCCAAGCTTCCCATAGAGGTTGGGGAGGAGACCAAGATAGAGATCAGGGAAGAACCGGCATCCGAGGTTCTCGAAGATGTATCCAGGATAAGCTATGAGGATATCGGAGGTCTTTCAGACCAGCTGGGAAGGGTCAGGGAAATCATTGAGTTGCCGCTTAAGCACCCTGAACTGTTCGAAAGGCTTGGAATACACCCACCAAAGGGAGTGCTGCTTCATGGACCACCTGGTACTGGCAAGACACTGATTGCAAGGGCAGTTGCCAATGAATCAGGAGCCAATTTCTTCTCAATAAACGGTCCTGAGATAATGAGCAAGTATTACGGACAGAGTGAACAGAAGCTCAGGGAGATATTCATAAAGGCAGAAGAATCAGAGCCATCCATAATTTTCGTTGATGAAATCGATTCCATTGCGCCAAAGAGGGAAGAGGTGCAGGGAGAAGTTGAGAGAAGGGTTGTGGCCCAGCTTCTTACACTGATGGATGGATTGAAGGAAAGAGGACATGTCATAGTAATTGGGGCAACCAACAGGATAGATGCAGTTGATCCTGCCCTGAGAAGGCCGGGTAGATTCGACAGGGAGATCAATATAGGCGTGCCTGACAAGAAGGGCAGAAAGGAGATACTTGCAATACACACAAGGGGAATGCCCTTTGGCATGGATGAAGACAAGAAGAACGAGTTCCTTGATGAGCTTGCATCGTACACCTACGGTTTTGTTGGAGCAGATCTTGCAGCGCTTGCAAGGGAATCTGCCATGAATGCCTTGAGGAGGTACCTGCCTGAAATCGATCTGGACAAGCCCATCCCCACAGAAATACTGGAGAAAATGGCTGTCACAGAGGATGATTTCAAGGATGCTCTGAAGAATATTGAGCCAAGCAGCTTAAGGGAAGTTACAGTTGAGGTACCCAATATAACATGGGACGACATTGGGGGATTGTCAAACGTGAAGGACGAGCTCAGGGAGAGCGTGGAGCTTCCATTGCTCAAACCGGAAGTGTTCAAGAGACTTGGAATAAGGGCTGCAAAGGGTTTCCTGCTGTATGGTCCCCCAGGCGTGGGAAAAACACTACTGGCAAAAGCCGTTGCAAACGAAAGCAATGCTAATTTCATATCGGTCAAGGGTCCGGAAGTTCTAAGCAAGTGGGTTGGGGAGAGCGAGAAAGCTGTCAGGGAGATATTCAAGAAGGCAAAGCAGGTTGCTCCCACAATAGTATTCCTGGACGAAATAGATGCAATAGCACCAAGAAGGGGATCATTTGGTGATTCAGGGGTGACCGAGAGGATGGTCAACCAACTGCTGACTTCCATGGATGGTATTGAAGTGCTTCAGGGCGTGGTTGTACTGGCTGCAACCAACAGGCCGGACATCATTGACTCAGGCCTTCTCAGGGCAGGAAGATTTGACAAGATAATCTACATACCTCCACCTGATGTTGAAAGCAGGGTCAAGATCCTGGAGGTGCATACCAAGCCAATGCCTCTTACCAAAGATGTTAACCTGAGAATGATAGCCGAGAACACTGACGGCTATGTGGGCGCAGACCTGGAAAACCTCTGCCGTGAGGCAGGAATGATGGCCTACAGGCGTGATCCTGATGCAAAGTCCGTATCACAGCGTGATTTCCTTGATGCAATGAAGAACATCAAGCCTTCAGTTGATGAGGAGGTTCTTAAATTCTACAAGAATCTGTCTGAAAACATGGGAAAGAACGTCAAGGAGAGGAGAAAGAGCGTTGATGAGCTTGGCCTCTACCAGTGACAGGAAAGATTTTTTAAGCTTTCCCACAATACATTTGAAGGTAAGCCAATGAGAATGTTTTCAAGTGACCTCACAGGCCGTTCAGTTGTCACAACAGATGGCACAATAATCGGCAAGGTGAACAACATAGTTGTGGAGACAGAGACCGGATTCATCAAAACCCTTTTGACAGAGCCGAAAGGTGATCTGAAACTTACCGTATTCCAGAAGGATTCAAAGGGAAGGTACATGATTCCCCTTGATGCCATAAAATCATTCAAGGACGTTCTTGTTCTTGATCCCAGGAGCCTTGTGAAGGATGAGTCCCTTTCAAGGGTCTAGTTTGCGCTCTGCGGAATCTGAGAATCCTTTGGCACATACCTGAGAATTGCTGCAAGCCCTCCAAATGCTTTTTCTAGCAGCATGCCTTCCTCGCTGTCACCTGATATTATCTCAACCTTGGCACCGGAAGCATCCGCCAGATGGTAAAGCACCTCAACAAGATCTTCCTCGTTCTCCACGTTCATCGCAGTGTTGCAGTTCTTGCAGAATACGCCCTCTTCGGGTCGTTTGACTATTTCCTGTATCGACCCGCAGTTGGGGCATTTGTATGTATATTTGACTTTGTCCAGCTTTTCCGAGATCAGCAACAGGTCCACTGCCTTCTGCTCTAGCGCTGACCTTATGGCTGCTTCCCCGTATACAGCAAGGCTGTTCTCCGTTTTCCTGACCTCCGTCATGAACCTGTTCACCAGTGATTTTTCCCTGGCTATCTGCATGTCTTTTATGGAATCGGAGGCTTTTTCTACCAGCTCCCTCAGGCCGGTTTCATCAGTATACCCTATGTCGAAAAGGTCTGCCACCTTGAACTTTATTTCATTCCTGAGGTAGTCTTTTTCAAAGAAATATTCCTTGGTTGCACCGGGTCCTCCTATGAAAACTCCCTTGATATCCTTTATTATGGGCACAAATGCATTGTTTGCTATATCCCCGACCTTCTTGAAGAATTCATGTGCCGCTATTTCTATAAGCCGCTCATATCGCCTTGAGGACTGCCCGCCCTGGTGATGCTTGCTGGGAACAAGTGACTGCTCGTTTGCTATGAGATTTATGTTTGTTCCGCTGAGCATCCCAATGGTTGCCTCCTTCCTGTCTATGACTATGAGGCCATACATCTCCTTGACGGCCAGCTGGGCTTCCAGCTGTTCCATGTGGAATGTGGAATCACATTTATAGATGAAGGTCTGGATAGGCTCCGGAGGTTCAACTATTTTCGTGTACATCTCTGTCTGGTCCCCTCGCGTCGCTACATGCCCTACAAAGAATACGAGACCTGTGGGAGGTGGTGACTTGTAATATTTGAGCCTCGACATGATTGACTCAATTGCCGAAAGGACATTCTTCCTGGTGGATTTTGACTTTATGTTCGAAGATGTGGAGAACTCTTCCCTGAGATACTGCACCACATCCCATATCTGCTTGTCTGGCGGAATGTAAAGTGAGATTAGTTCTGTGCCCCTGCCACGGAGATCCTTGATCTCTGTCAGTGCTTTTTTGAATTCGTATCGCCTGATCTGCGATTCGTCGTTAGCCATCAGCCAAGAAAATTTATAATCATATATAATCTTAATCAATACAGTTTCATGAAATCAGTTGTAATTTCACTTGGAGGTTCCATAATATCGGGAGATAGGCTTGACATAGACTTCATGAGGCGCTTCTCGAAGATGATGGAGCAGAGCAAGGCATTCGGCAAGGTAGGCATTGTGGTAGGAGGAGGACGCCTGGCCAGGAACTATATATCAGACCTGAGGGAAACAGGAACAAATGACATTATATTGGACGAGATCGGCATCAATGCGACCAGGATGAATGCCCTGGCCATGACTACATTTTTTGAAAACTCCAACCTCAAGATACCTACAAACATAAACGATGCTGCAGAGCTTTCCAACAACTACAGGTTCACAATAATGGGAGGAACCGAAGCAGGGCATACCACCGATACTGTTGCTGCCCTTCTTGCTGAAAGGCTTGGATCTAAGGTGCTGATAAACGCAACATCTGTTGACGGCGTATATACGGATGATCCAAGAACTGACAAAGACGCAAAGAAAATAGGCAGAATGTCCTATGATGAGGCAATTGCCCTGTCCCTGAAGAAATCCATAGGTGCAGGACCTAACGTGTTCATGGATCTGACATCACTCCATATTGCCAAGAGGTCAGGAATTAAGATATTTGTCATAGACGGAAGAAGGCTGGATGATTATGCGCATATTGTTCAGGAGGAATCCTGTACTGGCACAGTGATCGAATAAACTTCACTGAAATATGTACAGGTTATCCCTTCAGGACCCTGGTGGATCAGTAAACGGATTCAGCAAGATTGAAGAAGGATATGGGTACAGGAAACTCTTTCCCGTTCATGTCAGAGTAATCTGCCTTGATTGCCTCTGTCATGGGCTGAAGCTGGGCATTTATCTCTTCCGGTGTTATTGGATCAAAATGCTTTGCCGCAATTTCGTTG
>JAKBSB010000106.1 GCA_021845155.1 Thermoplasmata archaeon | reverse complement strand
ACCATCTTCAATAGTAACAATGGCACCGACGCCTACAACAGGAAGTGGAATTTATGAATTCAACCTAGGATTAGTTCACAGCGAAACAAGTTTACCAATGACAGTTAGCAGTAATTCACAACATATTTACATAGGTTTCTACGTTCCAAGCTCATCCTCGATTAGCGGAGAAATGGTATTGACTGGGGCCTTTACCGTGGCCTAATTTTTTGATTTAAAATAACATTTATTTTTATACTTTATTTTATAAATTTTAAATTAATAGTTTTGGTATGGTGTAATATAGCTTACCCTTATTTTATCCGTTCCATCATTCTGTTGTATTCGTCCAGGTTTATCTCTCCTCTTGCATACCTTTCTTTAAGAATGTCCTCTGCCCTTGTTGAATAGTCATTTTCCATTCCTGATCTTCTGAACAGCCCAATTATGAAGTATAGAAACAGGAATGCAACCAGTATTGAGGCAGCAGCCATTATGGGCATGATTATATAAGCACCATAAAATGGGAATCCTCCCATCATGAAATAGGTTCCATGCGGATAAATCCCGTTTCTTCCAATGACCACAAAGGAAATCACGCCAACGGCCGCAACAACCACCATGAGTCCCACTATAATCCATACAATTTTTTCAGCTATTGATTTCATAACTTATAGAATGGTGAAAGAGCTAATAATCATTAACTGAAATGCATTCCAATGAAATACATTTCATCTCTTTGTCAACCATATTTCGTTTGTCATCCCATGCCTCTTTCTCTCTATAAGTCCCTTGTTTTCCAAAGATAAGAGAGTCCTAGATATGGTTGGTGCAGTCATTCCCGTCTTCGTGATCAATGCATTCTGCAAAACTCTGCCATTTGCCTTTCTAAGTACATCTATTATAATCTCCTCTTTCTCATTGAGCACCGCTTCATTCCTGGATTCTGCCCTGTCGGTGCTATTGTTTTTAAAACTCTTGCCTGCAACTGACAAATTTGCCGAAAACTGTCTGTACTCATGAAGAAGCCTGGATGCAGAAAAATAAAGTATAACCAGGCTTGAAACCATCACTACGGCATAGGAGATCTCTCCAGTTACAGGAAGTTTGTAACCTATAATATCCATGATGACTACGACAGAGGTTGCTACAGTCATGGAAATTACAGAGTAAATTGCAGAGATTGCAATTACCACAACATTTCCATAGTGCCTCATATCTTATTCCCCGTTAATACTTTTCAACTTACAGCACCGACGCCTTATTACTTTTATTCACACTATTTAAGTGCAATCCAGTAAATATTATTCAGGTACATTGCTGACCTTTGTTCCCAGTCCATTAAGAACTTCCCTGTCTGAAAGGCTCCCAATACATTTGCCTTTGCTGTCCACGATTGCAAGAACATCAACATTGTTCTCCTTCAGGATGCGTAAAGCATCAGATACCTCTCTTTTCTCCCCGATTGAAACTGCTTTTTCAAGATGTACCTGCCTGATCTTCATTATCCCAACCTTGCTTGATGGCAGAAGGAGAAGGTCAACTATACTTGCAACTCCTACTGGATTTTTATCTTTATCCACTATAACTGCAGAGGGTGTATGTTTCGACATCAGCCCGTCAATGACAGTTTTCACGCTGTCATCAAGGCTGTAAACAGCTTCGATCGTATTTACAGTTTTGTCGTTGACGCCGAGTGTCTCAAGATTCTGGGCGACTATCTGCCCTTCTTTTGAAATATCAAGATCATAAGGCGTCTTGGTGACAATACTTTTTACTTCCGACAGAATAAATCCAATAACTATCCAGGCCAGAAAGATTGTTGTGTATGCACTTACGGCAGAGTACGCAGAATATATCATGACTATTGAGCTAATGACTGCTCCTGTTATGGCAAGTATGAACTCATCATAATTCCTCAACTTATCCATAACAGTATCTTTCGCCTTGACAGCCAGTCTTCTGCCCCTTCTCAACCCAATACGGATAAGGGAAAAATTTGCGCTTATGTGAATAAAAAGGCCACCAAGTGCTGATATGGTACCCAGTATGATAAAACCAGTTTCGGCTGAAACATAGTTAAGTATGATTAGGGGAAGAAGAACCATTGCAAGACATGTGAACAGAATAGCTATAAGAGGCATGTCCCTGTGATCCTTCTTCCCGAAAAAGCTTGGAAAAGAACGGTCAATCCCCATCCTGAATATTGTTCTTGATGCTGCCGATCCAAAAGAGAGGAAGGCAAGAATGGCGTCATTTATGGTCGCAATTGCAACTGCATAGTAGAAATATATTCCATAATTCCTGAAATCATTCCTCAATATCCCTATTATGGGAAGCTTGTCAGCCACAGGGATTATGAGGTGAGTTTGAAGGATCAGGTTCGCAAAGGCATAAATCATCAGTGTTGCAAGAATTCCGCCGGTAAGTATGACCGTGACCACGCTTCTGCCCACGTCTTTCTTGGGATTCTTCACCTCTCCCGAAACAGGGGCAATTGAACCGTATCCTGTAGGTATGCCCATTGCAAAAAGTATCCCCAGGAACAGGTCAGCAGGTGTTATGGGATATACACGCGGATTGGGGAGATACGCAACACCTTTTGTAACCACAAAGGAGAAGATGATTATTGCAACCATTATGGCAATCTCTGCTGCCACAGCGTAAAGTGCATATGTTGACGAGAGCCTGATGCCTATAATCAGGAATGTTACGGATGGAATCACGATTATAGCCAGAGCAAGAAATCCTGAAATCCCAAAGACTAAATGCAGGATATATACTGCACCCATAACATATGCAATGCCGTAAAGAACGGAATAGAAGATGTACATCCACCCTGTATCAAATCCTATTCTTGCGGACAGAGCCTGGAAAGCATAGGTATAGTACCCTCCGGAGGAGGAGAATCTTCTCGACAGTCTAGTGACAGATAGTCCGTTTACCAGGACCAGAAGAGTGCCTATCACCATCACAAGAGGAGCATCATACCCGGCAAGCGTGATTGCAAAGGCACCATATGTCAGTATACTCAGAAGTGGGGACATACCTCCGAATGAAAGGAAAAAGAGGTCCTTGAAACCAAGACTTCTTGCAAGATCTCCTTTAGATGTGGATTCTTCAGCCATGATAAGCCCTAAATAGGGCTTATAATAAGAAACTTGTTATGAAGTGAGAAGAGTTATGTTGTCAAATTTTTATATTGTGTGTGCTAAAAGCAGTTTAGGATGTATCCCGGAGGAAAAACCGGAATTCTAGCCCTTGCAAAAACTTCAAGATTCTTCACGGCTTTAATTATTATTCATTGAACTGTACAGTGTTGCGGTCAGGACTGTTGAAATGTTTTCCCGGAATATAAAAGATTCAAATAAGTCCCGTTAAAGAACTTGAGAAACCATGTCTTTTATTTCTCCTGAGCATCATGATTCATGCCTCTTAAGTACAGGAACAGGGACGTTTCAATAATAGCACACAGGGGTGGCGGGAAATTATTTACGGAAAATACCCTATCTGCATTCAAGGGTGTACAGGGCCTTGGTGTTGATGCCGTTGAATGTGATGTACAGGTTACCAGGGATGGAAAACTTGCGGTCATTCATGATGATGACTTGAATAGACTTGCTGGAATCCACGCTAAAATAAACGATTTGACAGGTGAGGAGATAAAAAAGATCAGGCTGCTGAATAACGAGTCAATTCCATTGATCACTGATGTATTTGAACAGGTTTCAATTCCACTCGTGATCGAACTAAAATCCATGGCAACTGTAACTTCACTGTCATCACTTTTCATGGAAAGGAAAGAACTGCAGGAAAGATGCGTAATAATATCATTCTTCCATGAAGCACTTTATATGATGAAACAGCAGTTTCCAAAGCTCAAATGTGGTTCTCTGCTTGCCGGATTTCCCATAGATCCAGTTTCTATGGTCAGGAAGTGTGGTTGCGATACAATTTCCCTTTATTTTGAAGGCATTTCTGCGGAATATGTGGAAAGGTGCCACAAGGGAGGGATAAATGTGAGTGTGTGGTCTCCCAATGAAAAAGATCACATCCTCGATTCCCTCAATGCTGGGGTGGATGCAATTGGTTCGGATAGGCCAGATCTGGTAATTTCTGCAATCAGGGATTTTGGAAACACAAACTAGGAACTCAGTTCTTCAAGGGTCCTCCCAGCAGTCTCCTTGCCAAGCCATACAGTGAAGATTAGGCCTACAACTGAAATGACTGCCAGGAAAATAAGTCCCGGACCTATACTGTACGCATTTTCTATGAATGCAAATGCAAAAATTCCGAACAGGGCTCCGATTCTGCTGATCGATGTGCCGAAACCCTGTGCAGTTGATCGGATCTCAGTGGGAAAGAGCTCCTGGGGATAAACAGAACTGGTAATCCCTGGCCCAAGCTCCTGTGATATCTCAAAAATTACAAAGAGAGGAATTATAAGCAGTATCAAGGGAAAATAGGCAAATACCACTGCTGATAAAAGAAGTGTAATCACCATTCCTGCAAACCCAAGCATAGTAAGGTTTTTTCTGCCTGTTCTTTCTATGAACACTATGGCAATCACTGCCCCAATTATGGCAAGAAAAGCTATGATGGTTGCATAACCAGAAGCTGCGTCTCTTGAAATACCGATGCCATGAAGTATTGTTGGCCCGTCAAGAGCAATTACATAAGTAACCGCATCCAGGGCAAACCAGAACACAGAAATAAAAACTGTGGCTGCAATATACTTTTTTCCAAACAATTCCCTGATGCTGGTTCTCTTCATGGATTGTCCTTTGGTGATTCCCGTAGTTGGGACTACTTTCTTCATGGATTGTAGGGCAAGATCATTCTCACCCATGTTTGCAAGCCATCTGGGTGATTCAGGTATGCCATGCCTGAGAACCAGGATAATGAATGCAGGAATAACACCTGCAAGGAACATCAATCTCCACGAAATATCCCCCAGAGGGATCAGGATTGTGCCCATCCCATAAGAAGCAAAAGCTCCAATGAACCATGCAGCCCCAGCCAGACTCAGCAATCTTCCCCTCTGTTTCACTGGAGAAAATTCTGAAATTATTGTGGGACTTATCGCGTAATCTGCGCCTATTGCAACACCCAGAAGAAGCCTGAATACCAGGAGCTGCAAATAATTTGCCGAAACGGCAGATAACACGGTAAATAATATGAAGAGTGCCATGTCCCAGAGATATATGTATCTCCGTCCCTTCAGGTCAGTCAGATAACCTACGGTTACACCACCCAAAACCATACCGATCAGGGTGGACCCAAGAAGGATAGTCACCTGCGGTCCGGAAAGCAGGAATTGAGACTGAAGAATCAAAATCGCTACTGAAATTATGGAAATATCGTAACCGTCCAGAAAACTCCCCCCCGATGAAAGGGCGGTTATTCTAAGGTGTACTTTCCTGATCCCGGAATCGTCCATTTGATCAAACATATAGAATAGTAAAAGGTGCAGTAGTTTAAAA
>JAKBSB010000105.1 GCA_021845155.1 Thermoplasmata archaeon | reverse complement strand
GGCAACACATCCATAACAGGGAATGTCGGCCTGAGCCCTGCAGCAGCATCATACATAACAGGCTTCGGCCTTATCATGAGCTCAAACAACCAGTATGCAACATCCACCCTGGTGAACGGCAGGGTGTATGCTGCAGACTACAGCAACCCAACACCTGCAATGCTCTCGCTTGCAGTGCTTGACATGCAGGCTGCATACACCAATGCAGCCGACAGGCCTGATCCAAAGGCTGTGGGCCTCGGCAACGGAAACCTTGGTGGAATGACGATCACACCCGGTCTCTATAAGTGGACAACAGGCGTCACAATACCTTCCAACCTCATACTTTCAGGAAGTTCAAGCAGTGTGTGGATATTCCAGATATCAGGAGGGCTTACAGTTGGAAGCGGTGCACATGTCATGCTTACAGGAGGTGCACAGGCCAGGAATGTATTCTGGCAGGTTGGATCAGGTGTTACACTTGGAACCGGTTCATCCTTCTCCGGAATAATACTTTCAAAGACGCTCATAGCGATGGATTCAGGTGCATCACTGAACGGGAGTGCACTTGCACAGACTGCTGTGACGCTTATTGGGGACAGGATCACGTCATCAGAAGTACCGGTGACAAATGTAACAAATTCCAGCGCCTCATATGCCCTTGGTCTCGCATACGACCACTGGAATGACATAGCACTTGAGAACAGCACCCTTGTAATGTCACAATATGCATCAAATGCTTCCCTTTACTGGGATCACGGGTCACTTAACGGTTATTATAACACAACAGCCACAATAAATTCAACCTGGAGCAAATTCTTCTCTGCATGGTCATCGGTGAATTACACTACAGTTACTTCTCCAGTTGTTGCAATAAACGGCAATTCTGCAACAGTGAATGCAACACTTCAGTTTCTGGTCCAGGACTCAGCAAATCATTCTAAATACGACTACATAGATGTGACATACAGCCTTGACTACTACTCAAGCGCACTAAATCCCCACACTGGATTGCCACAGTACATGCTTGTAGGAGAACTGTTTGACCTCACAGGGATAGGACCAGTATAAAATTATATCCGCTCCCTTTTTTATTTTATATTTTAATCGAATATTTTTCTGAACCCCATAGCTGCATTTTTTTCAGTCAATTGTAGAGAAAGAATTATCAAACTGAAACTTGTAAAATTAAGGCTTTAAAAAAATTACTGTAAAATAATGGTATTGAAGAAAAAGAATTGTGGATCAGTATGGTGGCATGCCGCCCATACCGCCCATTCCACCCATGCCGCCTGGCATCTGTCCGGCTCCTTCGCCACCTGAACTCTTCCTGCTGGCAATCACGTCATCAATCCTGAGTATCATGGTGGAGACTTCGACCGCGCTTTCCAGGGCATGCTTCTTGACACGGAGTGGGTCATAGACTCCAGCCTTGTTCATGTCACCTGTTTTGTTGGTGGAGAAATCTATTCCCTGGTTCTTCTGCCCCTTCTCATGCTCGGCTTTAAGCTGTATGAGTGTGTTGATTGGGTCCATTCCAGCATTCTCTGCAAGCGTTCTTGGAATAACCTCGAGAGCCTTTGAGAAAGCCTCTATGGCCAGCTGTTCCCTTCCGCCCACACTGTTTGCGTAGTTTCTGACTCTCATGGACAGTTCTGCTTCAACTGCTCCTCCGCCAGGCAGGTATCGGCCGTCTTCCTTGGTTATTCCAACAACCCTTATTGCATCGTTGAGTGCTCTTTCTATTTCTGAAACCACGTGATCTGTGCCACCACGGATAAGTATGCTGACAGCTTTTGGATTTGCGCATCCTGTAACAAATGTCATCCTGTCATCGCTGATCTTCTTCTCTTCCACTCTTTCAGCAACTCCGAGGGAAACTTTAGACAGGTCGTCCAGGTTGGTAACTATCTTGGCGCCCGTAGCCTTGGCGAGTTTTTCCATGTCGCTTTTCTTTACTCTTCTTACTGCGTATATGCCGTCTTTTGCAAGGTAGTGCTGGGCGATATCATCTATTCCCTTCTGGCAGAATATCACGTTCGCACCGCTCTTGTGAACCTTCTCAACCATTGCCTTGAGTGTGTCAGATTCCTGGGTCAGGAAATCCTGGATCTTTGTTGGATCAGTAATCTGTACCTTTGCCTCTATTTCTGTCTTCTTTATTTCAAGGGCAGAGTCTATGAGTGCTATTTTGGCATCCTTGACTATGGAAGGCATTTTTGCATGTACCTTTTCCTTGTCGATAAGGAGACCGGAAATATACTGGGTATCGGTAACGCTTCCACCATTCTTTTTATCCACTTTTATGTTGGCAGTGTCCACTACGACCTTGCCGTTTCTCTCCTCAGCAACTGCATCTATGGCTTTAACAACAAGATCTGAGAGCAGTTCACTTGACAGTCCAGTGTTCTTTCCTGAGAGTGCGGTCATAGCTATGAGTTTGAGGGTTTTGTCGTCTGTTGCCTTGAGCGCCATCTCTTCAAGGTACTTCTTAGCCTCATTCACTGCAAGCCTGTAACCGTTTGCAATAACAGTTGCGTGAACACCCTGTTCAATGAGCCCTTCTGCCTGCTTGAGCAATTCTCCGGCAATTATGACAGCCGATGTTGTTCCGTCTCCCACTGCTGTATCCTGGGATTTTGCCACTTCAACTATCATCTTTGCTGTTGGATGATCAACATCCATCTCTTTCAGGATGGTTGCACCATCATTGGAGATAATTATGTCACCAATAGAATCAACCAGCATTTTGTCCATGCCTTTCGGGCCAAGTGTGGTCCTGATAGCATCGGCAATCGCTTTGGCAGCTTCTATATTATTCTTCTGAGCATTTTTACCTTGTTCTCTGGAGGTACCCTCCTTGAGAACTAAAATCGGCATTTGTCCACCTAACATTTATCAATTCACCTCGAGTTACCGGATAAATATGTTCTTCAATATAAACTTTTTTAAATCCTGTCCACGTCAAAATCAATAAAATTAAGCCTTCATGGAGAGTATTTATCACGGTTATGAGTATGTTTTAGATAAGGATGCTGGTTATGAAAAAGCCTTTACCCATTTACATCCTGAATACCATGCCTGTGGTCAAATTTCATTTTTTTCATCATGGTTCTGGAATTCCTTCATTCTGATCTCTTTCTTCATTTCCGATTTGAGCCTACCCAGAATGTAATTGTTGCTGTCCACGAACCTGATGATTCCGGAAAGTTCCGGATGGGTCCTTCTTACCTCACCGTACATCAAGTTGGCTATTTTACGAAGATCCAGGTGTGCCTGTGGAGTTGATCTCAGCTCCGAAAAATATGTTATCTCCCTCAGGTTGGCATTGACAATGACCGGGTACATGAAAGCATAAGGGACACAATACTGGGCAATATCAGTATTAAGTGCTGCCAGGACCCTGTAAACCTCTATACTTTTCTCCATAGCTTTCACAAACCTTTCCCTCAGATCAGGCGATGAATTTATTGTTTCGGGGATTTCATAACCGAACTCAGCTGTAAGCGGTTTCCTTATTATGCCCAGGAATCTGTGCCTCTGGAGGTCCCTGAAAGCACCAAAATTCGTTGTGATCTCGAACGAGAAGTTGACAGCCTCGAAAGCCCTTCCTGGCTTGAATCTCCTGTTTTCCCTTAGTTTTGAATAAGTGGATATCAGATTCTCCTTTTCAGACCGTGGCATTTTTGCCACATTTCTCTCTATCTCATCATAAAGTCCAGACTGGTTATACAGTATCATTGACACAACCCTGTCGAGAGATTCGTCCCTGCCATCGCATTTTATCAGCCTGAGATTGGTGACTTCACTTGAACTGGTCCTTCTTTCCGGGGTATAGTGTCCATTTATCTGCACCAGATAATCCACAAGCCTGCCTGACCTTTCCGACTGTGCAGAATCGATCAGTTCCGGGAGTTCACTGTGAAGTTCTCCGTAAAGGTCATCCGCAAGCTTCAGGCACTCCCTGATACCTGTGCCCCTGAGTCTCTGGATCAGTGAAATGAATGACCTTCCGTTTCCGGAAATTCCAAGGTTCGTAAGAGTTGATGCCGGAAGAAGTGACCTGATCTCATCAAGAGTTGCTGATCTCACTGAACTTTCATAAGATTTAAGGGCGGCCTCTTTCCCGGTTTCGTCCAGCTTGTCAAAATCTATATCTTTTCCCTCTCCGGATGGGAACCTGAAACCGCTTACCGGATTTTTCTTTCTTATGAGATCGGAAAGAACTGGATAAAACTCCGCATAAGTCCTGAACAGGAACTCACAATGCTCTTCATACATTTCCGAATATTTTTTGTCCAGTCCTATTTTATCAGCGGATGCGAACAGGTATTTTCCATTGACCTTTTTGTCATATCTTACATAACGTGAAGATTTTTCCAGATAAGATAAGCCGACCCTGGCCTCTTCAATGAATTTTGTGGCTATATTTGAAATATTCTGGATTGCGACCTGTGCGGTGGTGAGCTCTGCCACTGATTCGTCACCGTACTCAAGGAAAATCTTTCTGTAGAAATCCTTTCCCCTGTCCGGGTTGTTGATGAATTCCCTGCTGTAAACGTCCCTTATATCGAGGCTGGCTGTCCTGCTGTATCTAGACATAAGTGCCCCCCTGTCAATCATTCTGTCAGTTTTGATCAGGAATACGTCACCATGTTCATTAGAAAAATTTTCCACCGGTGTTAATGGTTTAAGTGTAAATATTTTTTTTCTGGATTCCTGAACTTATGAAAATGGTTATGAACATGGTTAAGTACGTTATTTTCATTTGAATTTATGAAAGTAACCGCTATTCTGCCTCCATTCCTGCCTGTAGATGATATAAGGAAAACCGCTGCAAGCATACTTCCTGACATGGTTATAAGGACTGACACTGAATTTGAATCTGATGATTCAGAAGTACTTGTGGCCACAACATTCACAAGGATTGATGCGAATGTACTCAAAAAGTTTCCATCACTGAAATTCCTGCAGATTGCAAGCACCGGTTATGACAATGTGGATCTGGAAACTGTCAGGAAGCGCGGGATTGTGATGTGCAATTCGCCAACTTCCAACAAGGAAAGCGTGGCGGAACATGTTATTGGGATGACCCTTTTCTTCCTTAAGGATTTCAGGTTCCTGGACAGTGAAATCAGGAGTGGAAACTGGCCCATCCTGACTGCTTCCAGGGACCTCAAAGGAAAGACCTTCGGAATTGTGGGAATGGGTGCAATAGGAAGAAGACTGGCTGAAAGGCTTCTTGTTATGGGATCGGGGATAATCTACCATGATTCGGTAAGACTACCGGATTCTGTGGAGGAAGAGCTTGGTGTGACTTTTGTTCCACTCGAAGAACTCCTTTCTGCCTCTGACATAATTTCTCTCCATGTGCCCCTGACCGCTGAGACCAAACACATGATAGGAAAGAAACAGTTTGATTCCATGAAGACAGGTTGCATATTCATCAACACATCAAGAGCGGAGGTGGTTAAAACCCCCGATCTGATTGCAGCATTGAAGAGCGGAAAGATAAGGGCTGGAATTG
>JAKBSB010000104.1 GCA_021845155.1 Thermoplasmata archaeon | reverse complement strand
GTGATCTGAGCCTCCTCATTTTTTCCCAGGGTTTCAACCAGAAATTTTGTAAGCATTTTTTTTCTGTCTTCATCATCCATTTCAAGTAGGGACTTATAATCTAATTCCATTATTTTCTATATCCAGATGGCATATATAGTTGATGATTTTATAATATCAAAAATCTCCCAAATGTGGTTAATTTGTCTTGCATCAAACTAGGAAAAGACCACAGATAACCCATGCAAACTGTATTAATTGATGATACTATTAGCTCCCCGATGGAAAACATCGTTGCTGTTGTTTTGACAGAGATATTTATGACAGCATTCATATCATATCTGATATTTTTCTCCCTTAAAAGACGACCAGAGTTTACTTACAGAGATTTTTCAATAGCGGTTATAGCTCTGTCTATGATGGCGAGCATGCTTGATTCCATAACATATTACCTGGCATTTCCTGTCACCTTTCTCAATGCGGTCATTGCCCTTAACATCTCGATGTTTGAAATGTCCATTGCAGTGATTTATCTACTCTGGCTATCATTTTCAAAGAAATTCATAGGTTTCAACCGTTCAGTTTCGACCACCATAATATTTCTCATTGTGTTCAATGAAGTGTCTATGGGGATATTTCTAAGGCTGATTGGTTTCGGTTATTATCCCGCTTCCACAGATTATTCACTACTTTCGAACGTGTTATCAGTGATAAGTTCAAGCTTGAATTCCTACCTTTTCATTCTCCCTATGGTTGCTGAAATGGTGGTTATAATTGCCATTACAGTTGAGAGTTCCCTTAACCGGTTAATCTCCCTGAGCATCATGATTCAAAGCATTTTCAGTCCAACCTTACTCGGCCAGGAAAATTTTGTTCTCCCGGGAACATTACTGGGCACTGGAAGCATGGTATTATTCATGATCATTTTTTACGAAAAGATCTCCAGGGGAAGAACTTCGCTATTCCCAAAAGATATGGTCTTGATGAGGAATATTTTCCTGCTTTACACTCTCATGAGTGCCTCCATATTTATCGGAACCCTATACCATAGACCTTTTTATGTAGGTTGGTCCATTTACGGCATAGCTATGGTTGTGGGGATGCTTCTCTACCTGCACATCCATTTCCCAACAGCAAAACCGGATAAAAAAAGAACAGGATGGATAAAAAATCCGAAGTTTGTATTTCTTATTCTGATCACATCATTTATTTCAGAGTGGTTCCTTGCAGCAGCAATTGAATTCCAGGCCTATGCCCCTTATTTCTCCACAGGTTTTAAAAATCTTGTAATATTTTCAAATATGCTTGGAGGTGTTACGGTCTTCACTACCAAATCTATCATTGTAGATATTTTCTACGTTTTTGGGGCAGTTCCAAACTATTACATTTTTCTCTCCATAATGGGCATTGAAATGGGCTCTCTTGTGGTGCTTCGCATGAAGAATATTCAGTGGAAGGAGAAGAGAATAAATCTTTCCATGGCCCTCATTGCTTTTGCCCTCTATACCATAATATATCCAAATTTCATAGGGAATGCCACTCACTCAAGACTTCCATTATGGGCCAATGTCGGGGCACTTTCCCCCCTTTATCCATATATGGTTGGAGCACTTCTTGGAAGTTACGCGCTTTATGCGGTGCTGGCCTTACTTTTCGGAAGAAGGAGCTACTGCAGCACACTGTGTCCCTCTGCGGTAATGTACGGTGGAACATTTGGTCAGTCCATGATCTCATTCAATTACGAATCCAGATTCAGCAGGAAAAATATAGGCAGTCATTTTAAAGGGTGGGTTATTTCCGTAATTTCATCTCTTTGGGTCATAATGATTGCTGTCTCATTGCTCTCCTATTTTACCACGACAAAGATGGGTTATTTCGACCTTTACGGTATAGATGTTTCAGTTTACTTTTCATTTTTTATATGGAATTTCCTCTGGTATATTTTCTTCATATCCATACCATTCGTGGGAATGAGCCCATGCAGAAGATACGGGTGGTGCACCACTGGGACATTCGTAGGGTTATTCAGCAAATTGGGATTGTTCAAACTCAAAGTGAAAGATCCACATACCTGCGTAACGTGCCCGACTAAAGACTGTGTTTCCGCTTGTGAAGTTGGACTGGGCGATCTTGCCGGACAATTTATAAAAACAGGAGAGTTTAAAAGCTCAAAATGTGTTGGGGCAGCCTCGTGTCTCGAAGCATGTCCTTATGACAATATATTCTTCTACGATATCAGAAATTATCTAAAAGAAAGAAAAAGCAAAAACTGAGTTTTGCTCAATCAAAGTCCTTTGTAGAAACTTTAAGCTTCTTCTTGGGTGGGGCCATATCTATATGCTGGAACTGTGGTTTGAGCTTCTCAAGAACTCTCGGAAGAGAGGTGTATTCCATTTCATCTTCAGGAAGCCTGTGTGGCTCAAATGGACCCATTCTCCTCAGGTAGTCTACGATGTCAACTGCTGTTTTTCTTGCCCCATCGAAAGCAGGATCATCAAACATATCAACAGGACCAGTCAGTTTTCCATCCTTAAGCACAAACCCAAGTGCAACTACTCTTGGAGGACCGTCGAATCTTGTCATCTTTGCATCTTTCATTCCAACTGGCATAAGAGGCCCATTGAAGGAACCCCTCATCCACCCTGATACCAGATAAGGGTGGGAGAATGCCTCCAGGGATTCTCCAGCCGCAGGCAATCCAGACTGTATCCTGACAATTCCTGCAGGGTCATCCTTCCCCACATATTCGCCTGCAATGAAGGAAAGTTTATCAGTGGTGATCACAGCTACATTCTCATCAGGAAGTTTTTCATGGTTATCTCTGGTGAAAACTCTCTTGACAACATATCTGCTCTTGGAACCTATCATGCCCATGATGTCATACATGTGCTCAGGAGTACTGAGGTAAATCTTTTTTCCTTCGATAATATCCCATATCTCAAATTTAAATCCATCGTGCATATTCGGATCTATAACCAGCCCTGGAGTGTTATAAGGATCCGCAAACATCTTGAATATGGGGAAATTAAAAGCTCCAGGTTCCGTTTTGTCCATCATGTAGATAATAAAAGGCTCTGATTTTCGTGCATTTATCTCCATCTCGGCGACACCTGGACCCATTCCCTTGATGTTGCCGGAAAAGGAATCCTTGAGAAGATCCTGCCCTGCCCCGTACAATCCAACCTTTTTTGCCAGAGCCGTACCTGCTATGAAAGCATTCCAGGCCAGCTCATGAACTTCCGGATCGTCAACTCCTCTGTCATGTACCATAGTAATCTGTATGTCATCTCCCACATGAGAGATAAAATGGTCACTCAGGAGTCCGTTTCCATGTTCCCTGATGAATTTGCCAACTTCCTGTACAACAGGTTCATACACACTGGAATGTCCCGGAAGACTACCAATGTCAGCCTTTATGTGAGATATCGTAGTTTTCATGGTGTAAATTAGGTAATTCAACATTTAAAGGTTTTGGAGGTCATATTTTTTGATAGTCAATTAACGATTTATTCTTCATTTTACATCGGCATTTTTAAAACTTAAAGACATTGGAGAGTGAAAAGGATTATAATTGAAGGTTTTATTATAGCTGGCAATGCCTAACCCTATTCTCATCGTTCTACTGATCCTTATTATATGGGGTCTCATACTTGTAATTGCAGCCCCATTTATAAGAAAATCAAAGCATTTTTCGTTTATGGGTCCTGCAATTATGGTAAAGGCGGTTAAAAACCGTAAGATAATGGACAAAGTATCTTCAAGGTTTCCCGGAATAGCATTCTCCAGGATATCAGTAGTGCTGGTAATCATTTCTTCAGTAGTTGCTATGGTATTCCTGGCGTATGGTTCTTACCTGGCAACTGTAGTGCGGAACGTGAGTCCCCCATCCCTCCTTCTATATCTCGTTTTACCGGGAATCAATCCGGCAATACCTATTGTATTTGGCACTGTTTCACTTATTGCCGCAGTGGTGATTCACGAATTTTTCCATGGAATTGTGGCAAAAAAGCACAATATAACTGTGAAATCAGTGGGAGCGCTTTTTTTCATTGTTCCCATAGGGGCATTTGTTGAACCTGATGAAAAGGAAGTAACTGACGCTGATCCAGTCATAAGGAGAAGGATATTTGCTTCCGGACCAGGCATAAATATTGTGATAGCAATATTTGCGTTACTGATACTTCTTTTTGTATTGGCCCCAGTGGCAACACCCATACATTCAGGACTTTATGTTGAAAGTGTGCAGGCCAATTCTTCTTACAGTTCAATACCGGACCAGAGTGAGATAACTTCCATTGGGAACTACTCGGGTACACAACTTTACAGCATAATGGAAAACTCAACACTGATACCTGGAAGCATAACTGATGTAACGGTATTCAATGGCCACACTTATGCGCAACAAAAAGTTCCAGCTGGTCTGGTGGTAGCAGGTACGATTAGAGGGTTTCCAGCATACGGTAATATAACGCCTGGGAGTATATTATATAAATTAAATGGAGAGTATGTGTATAACTCAACACAACTGAGCAATATTCTGAATAACATAAGGCCGGATACCAGCATAAAAGTCATCACACTGAATTACAATTCAAACCTAAGCAGTCCCGTTGAGAAAAATTTTACCTTAATAACCGGATCAAAGTACAGTTACTATTCCCAGTATGACCCAACTGCAAACAGTTATTCCTACAAAAACCAGAGTTTCATAGGGGTTGAGATAAGTTATCTTGGGATAAGCTTGATTCCAATAAACGACATAAGATCAGAGGTTCTTGGAACATCCATGCTTACAAGCCCATGGTATGGAACCCTGGGCACAATAGCACTTCCGTTCTCTGGACTTTCACCAATTCCTGGAAAACTTGCAAGCCTGTTTTCAACACCATTTAATCCATTCATATTCTGGGGACTTTTCAATATGTTGTTCTGGCTGTTCTGGATGGACTTTCTCCTTGGATTAACAAACGCTCTTCCATTCTTTATTCTTGACGGGGGGCAATTCTTTAAAGACACCCTCAAGATCACTTCCAGAAGGAGAATATTCGCGAAACTCGGCGAGGAAAAAACAATAGCAAATATTGCGCTGCTCATGAATTTCATAGTATTTTTTCTCATTATTTGGGAGATAGTTGCTCTGGAGATAGCATAGAAACCAACAGTTTGGAGCTGAAATTCCGTCTTCGCAGGATAGTGATGAAAGCAAGGAAAAACACGACTTTGTTATCCGGACACTGAGGTCTATTTTGGCAGACATAGGTGAAAGCTGCAGCGTTGCATATCGTTTCACTGGTTCCCGTTTAAGCGAAGTGGAAGATTGGCAAGAAAGACAGAGTACATTGTAGTTGGATGAGGTTCACTATAGTGGAGATTCTGTTTGCAGTCCTTGGTGTTGAAAGCCTCCTGTGGGAACTTGCAGGGGTGCCAAATCCTGCAAGCAATGGCTTTTGTAGGTCCAGATTAATACATAAAGTCGTAATGCGGGGCCTCATGAGTGGATCTCATGTTTCAAGAGCGGATAGAAGACAGG